>CAZYLX010000360.1:0-4403 GCA_964648595.1 uncultured Acidimicrobiaceae bacterium | reverse complement strand
CTTCGCAGCGAAGCACGCGATAGGCCTGCTTGCTCAACCGTTGGAGTTGATCGACGGTTTCGGGATCGAGCGGTGCCGGGATGAGGAGCTCGGCCGCTCCATCGTTGTACTTGTCGTCGTAGTCGTAGAAGTCGGCCGCCGGCTTGATCTCGCCGGGCACCGAGACGCGGATCTCGTGGTTGCCGAGAACGGCCAGCTCGACTTCGCGCGCGTCCACTCCCTCCTCGAGGACGAGGAGGTCGTCGTAGGCAAACGCAGCGTCGACCCCGGCTCGCAACTCGGCGAGATCGGTGGTCCGGCTCACCCCGATTGACGATCCCATGTTGGCCGGCTTGACGAAGATCGGGAATCCGAGGTCGTCGGCGATGGCTGACAGAGCGCGATCCGAGGTGTCCTCGTGTTCGAACAAGCTGACCCACCGAGTCTGCGGAATGCCCGCTGCATCGGCGAGGGTCTTGGCCATTGCCTTGTCCATGGTGACCGCAGAGCCGAGCACGCCCGCACCCACGTATGGCACGTTCGCCAGTTCGAGCATGCCCTGGATGGTTCCGTCCTCGCCAAGAGGGCCATGAAGGAGGGGCAAGACCACGACAGGCATGTCGGTGGACGGGACCACAGCAGAGCTCAAGTTGGTCGCAGGCCCATCGGCCTCGAGTGCCGGCGGCAGCGCATGGGCACCCTCGGCAAGCGCCCGCATCGCCGCCTCCGCTCGAACAACCTCTCCTGCCCGCGTGATGCCGACTGCTTCGATGAGGTACTTCGTCGGATCAGCGGCGGCCAAGACGTGGCTGGCAGTCGTGCACGACACGGCGTGTTCTGCCGATTGACCGCCGAACACGACGACGAGACGAGTGCGTTGCATCCCCCTGACCGTAGTCCGAGGCGATCACACCGAGAGCATGCTTCCCGGTGGTAGACCACACAGGTGATCTTCAGTGCAGCGGACGTGGCCGAGATCGTCGGCGGGAGGGTGTTGGGGCCACCGGTCGACATATCGGGAGCGTCCATCGACACCCGATCGATCACGCCCGGCGCGCTGTTCGTCCCGATCATCGCCGAGCGGGATGGACACGATTTCATCGGCGACGCATTGGCCGGCGGCGCAGCGGCCTATCTCACGTCGGGCCCGACGGTTGGCGGAACAGCCATCGTCGTGGATGACACATCTGTTGCCTTGACCGAACTGGGTGCAGCGGCGCGCGAACGCCTGACAGGCGAGGCGATCGGTGTGACCGGCAGTGTCGGAAAGACCTCGGTCAAGGATCTGCTGGTCGCCACCCTCGGTTCGACATGGCGGGTCCATGCCAATCCGGCGTCGTTCAACAACGAGCTCGGACTGCCCTTGACCCTGGTCAATGCTCCAGACGACACCGATGTCGCCGTTCTCGAGATGGGCGCCCGAGGTGTCGGTCACATTGCCGAGCTGTGTCGCACCGGGCGACCGACCATCGGCGTGGTGACCTGTGTTGCCGGTGCTCACACTGAGCTGTTCGGCTCGCTCGATGGCGTGGCGCAGGGGAAAGGCGAGCTGGTCGAGTCGTTGCCCCGTTCCGGTACCGCCGTGCTCAACGCCGACGATCGCCGAGTGCTGGCGATGCGTGAGCGCACCGCGGCCGAGGTGCTCACGTTCGGGACCGCTGGCGACGTTGCCGTTTCCGAGCTTCGACTCGACGGACGGATGCGGCCCAGGTTCCAACTGTCGACACCGTGGGGGAGTACCGAGGTCCATCTCGGGTTGGCTGGTGCCCACATGGCGTTCAACGCCGCAGCAGCGGTTGCCGCCGGTGGCGCCGCCGGCACTCCGCTGGAGGCCATGGTGGCCGGCCTCGAGTCGGCGACGCCGAGTGCGTGGCGGATGGAAGTTGCAACGTCAGCCTCGGGCGCCGAGATCGTCAACGACGCCTACAACGCGAATCCGACGTCTGTCCGGGCAGCTCTGGCTGCGTTGACCGGTAGTGCTGCCGGGCAGCGGACTGCGGTACTGGGTGTGATGGCTGAGCTCGGTGAAGAACATGACGCTGAACATCGAGCGATTGCGTCCGAGGCCGCCGCTGCGGGTGTTCGGTTGATCGCCGTCGACGCTGTGGCCTACGGGCCGTCGGTGGAGCATGTGGCATCGATCGGGGCCGCAGTCATTGCTCTCGGCCCGCTCACCTCGGACGACATCGTGTTGGTGAAGGGGAGCCGAGTCGCAGGTCTCGAGCGTCTTGCCCAGATCCTCCTGGGTGACTCCGCGGCGGAGTAGCGTCGGCGGCCATGTCGAACGCGTCTGCTACATCTTCTGCCTCGGCCCCGAGCTGCCGCCCGGCTGAGGCATCCCGCTTCGGAATCTTCGCTGAGTGTCCGCAGTGTGGAGGTGGGATGGCGCCCGAGCACGCCCACTATCGATGTGGTTCCTGTGGTTGGCGTGACTCCTGCTGTGATTGAGTCGGTCGAATCGAAGATCAGGCGTCGACCATGACAAATCGTTGGGTCCTTGGTGCCCGCCCGAAGACACTGCCGGCAGCTGTCGTGCCTGTCGCGCTGGGAACGGCGGCGGTCGCCGATTTCGGTGACGTGATCTGGTGGCGGGCCGCAGCGGCGCTCGTCGTTTCGCTGGCCCTGCAGCTGGCCACCAACTATGTCAATGACTACGCAGACGGAGAGCGGGGGACCGACGACGACCGCGTCGGCCCGGTCCGTCTTGTCGGTTCCGGTCTGGCCACAGCACAAGAGGTCAAGCGCGCTGCCGCGGCATCGTTTGTGGTGGCGGGGATTGCCGGCGGTGCCCTCGCATGGGCCGTCGGCCCGGAACTGCTTCTGGTTGGGGTGGCATCGATGCTCGCCGGCTGGGCTTACACCGGGGGGCCACGCCCCTACGGTTATCTGGGCCTCGGCGAAGTGTTCGTGTTCGTCTTCTTCGGCCTCGTGGCAACGATGGGCTCGACGTATGTCCAGATCGAGTCGGTCACCGGGCCGTCAGCGGCGGCCAGTGTGCTCGCCGGTTGCCTCGCCGTCGCCCTCCTCGTGATCAACAATTTGCGCGACATTCCTGGCGACACGATCGCCGGGAAGCAGACCCTCGCCGTCCGGCTCGGTGACCGATCGACTCGCTTCTTCTACCTGCTGTTGTTCGTTGTCGTCGCCGCCGTGATCGTTGGCCTTTCTGTAGACCGCCCTGCTGTACTGCTGGGGCTGGCCGGCCTGCTCCTCGCAATTCGACCGATCAAGACAGTGATGGGCGGGGCCCGGGCCGAGGCGCTCATCCCCGTGTTGGGCGAGACCGGACGGGTGCAGCTCGTCTGTGGATTGCTGGTTGCCGTTGGACTCGCACTGAGCTGATCACTCAAGCAGTCCGGCGATCGGTCGATGAGAAGACCGTGACGGCAACGCCAGCCCAGCGCTCATCACGCGCGAAGCCAGGATCAGGCCCCGTCGCCGCGCCCAGTCGGATGCGCTCGAAGCGTCAGCAGCAGATCGTTCAGATGGTGAACGGTTATGACTCGACGTTCACGATTTCGATGGCCCTTCGCAACGTGTTCCTGGCGTGGATCCTCTATGGGCTGTTGCTGATCGTCTTTGGTCTCTTGGCCTTCGTTGCCAACCCTCTCAGCGAGTCCGGGGTAACAACCCAGCGAACCGTCGCGGCGATCCGAAGCGGCAGCCTCGCACCGCTCCTCTTCACCTTCGTGATGTGTGGCGGGTGGGCCGCCAAGAGCATGGGGAACGTCCGCCGACTGGGGCGGCAAACGACGATCGGCGTATTGGCTCGCATTCGGCGCCACATCCTGGCCGCGTGCTTTGGCTTTGTCGCCATCATGTTCGCGTTGTTCATTCCGCAGCTGGCACTGCTGCTCTTCATCGTTGCATTCGGATTGTTCTTCTATTCCCAGATGTGGCTGCAACTCCTGCTGCTCGACATCGTGCGAATGCTGTGGCGAAGCTCGTCTCCGCCCAACGGGCAGCATGAAGATGTTGACCACTACGTCCTGATCTGGTTCTGGTCGTGGGTCGTGTTCATCAGCTGCCTCGTGACCGATGCGACGTCGGTGGATGTCAGCAACCGCACGATCGATGGCTTGACCATCGTTGCCGGCATGGCGTGCGTGGCCTCGGCGCTCTTGGCCAGTCGGCTGGTGATGGAGATCTCCAAGCGGCAGGACGCCCGCTTGTTCGCCATCATCCATGAAGTCGATGACGAGCAGAACGCAAAGCCCGTGACGGACCAGGACATCGCTGCTGCCTGGTCACGGTCGGCGGGCATGATCGACATGCCGCGCTGAGCGACGTGCCCAACGGCGACGACGAGTGGAAATCTGTGGATCCCCGGTTCTAGGGAGATACCGGTCTGCCAGAACTGGAGATCCACAGAGCCTCACTCGGCGGGGTGGAGGCCCACGAAGGACCTCCACCCCATCGGGTCG
>CAZYLX010000359.1:0-4416 GCA_964648595.1 uncultured Acidimicrobiaceae bacterium | reverse complement strand
GTCAGCCTTGTTGCCGTCTTCATCGCATTCGCGCTGTTCGTTGCCTTGATGGGCCAGCTGCTGGCGACACAGTTGACAGATCTGGTCGACGAGTTGCCGGGCTATCTGCGCAGCGGTGCGGCCTGGTCCAACGATCGATTCGGCACCGAGATCGACACCAGTGATCTGGTCAACCAGATCGAGACCGGCCAGATCACGACGTTCGCCAACGATGCATCCCGCTACCTCCTCTCGATCGGCACCACGCTCGCGAGTGTGCTGTTCCAGGCGCTGACGATCTTGTTGTTCACCTACTATCTGACCGCCGACGGTCCTCGGGTGCGTCGACAAATCTGCTCGTTTCTCCCGCCGACCAGGCAAATCGAGGTACTACGAGTACTGGACGTCGCCACCGACAAGACCGGCGCCTACATCTCGTCACGTGTGGTCCTCGCTGTGCTCTCCGGCGTGTTTCACTGGGTCGTTTTCGCTGCGCTGGGGCTGCCATCGGCACTGGCCTTGGCCGTGTGGGTCGGCGTGATCTCGCAGTTCATCCCGACTCTCGGCACCTACCTCGCCGGCATTCTTCCAACACTTGTCGCCCTCGGCCAAGACCCGTCGAAGGCCGTGTGGGTAATCATCTCTGTCGTTGTCTACCAACAGATCGAGAACTACATCTTCCAGCCTCGAATCACGGCCGAGACGCTCGACCTCCATCCTGCGATCGCGTTCGCTGCCGTTCTCGCCGGGACCACTTTGTTCGGTGCCGCTGGAGCATTGATGGCCCTCCCTGTCGTTGCGACCGCAAGTGGTTTTCTTGCCGCATACATCGAGCGACACGACGTCGTCGCTGAAACACCCCGAACGAAGGGCGGAAGAAGCAACCGAACGCCGGGGTTGAAGCGCTCATGACCAGCACGCCAACAAATGATCAGACCCCAGCGGAGCCCCTCGAAGCGATCCAGTTCTACTGGCGGCCCGGATGTCCTTTCTGCATGAGCCTCGGTCGTGCGCTCTCCGGGATCGAACTCCCGCTGGAAAAGCACAACATCTGGGAGGACCCTGACGCTGCCGCCTTCGTTCGGTCCGTCGCCAACGGCAACGAGACCGTCCCCACCGTTCGGGTCGGCGACCAGTTCATGGTCAATCCTTCTGCAAAGCAGGTCGCTGCCGCGGTCGCTCGGGTTGATCCTGCGCAAGCAGACAAGATGGCGTCCGTGACCAAACCCGGCCCCCTCGGCCGCATGTTCTCGCGACTCTCGGGCGGATCTGATGCCAACGAAGGAAGTTCGTGATACAAACATGGAGCCGGAAGTATCGGCAGCCGCCGCAGTTAAGAGTCAGAGAGGGACTTCATGTCTCAAGAGAACGGCCGAAAGGCACTTCACGCGTACGTCAGTGACGACGCCCACGATCAGTGGCATGGTTTTGCCGCTGAACAGGGCGTGAGCGTGAGCGCAATTCTGGAAGCACTTGCCCCGGAGCTCGACGCCGAAGGGAGACCCGAGCCAGCCGATCTGAACGCTCGGCTCACCTCGGTGGTGAAGGCAGCCCGCAAGATCGACGCTCAACGTCGACGTCGCCGGCGCTGAGCACCTCCAAGATCCGAATCCGTCTGAGCTAGAACCCTTGGTTCTCGTCTTCTGTGTGCGAGCATCAAACGATGTCGGGCGAGCCGATCAGCCTCCGTGCTGCTTCCGAAGAACTTGGTCTGCACTACATGACCGTCTACCGCTACGTGCGAACCGGGAAACTGGTCGCCGAGAAGCGGGGCGGTCAGTGGTTCGTCGACCCTGACGATCTTCGTTCGTTGACGGTCGGGTCGGATCCCGCCACCAGAGACGGTTCGCGAGCCAGGGCCGCCCAACAACTCGAAGCTCGGATGCTCGCGGCAGACGAAGCGGGCGCTTGGGCGGTTGTCTCCCAAGTGTTGACCTCCGGGGCCGAACCAGCAGACATCCATCTCCGGATGGTGATCCCAGCCATGCACTCGATCGGCGTCGCATGGGAGCGCGGCGACATCACCGTGTTCGACGAACACCAGGCAACCGTGATCGCCACCCGCATCACCGCCCGTCTCGGCCCGCGCTTCCGACGGCGAGAGCGACCGAAGGGTCACCTGGTCGTCGGGCTGGCCTCTGGCGACACACACAGCCTCCCCATCGCAATCATCACCGACCTCCTACGGGGCCGGGGATTTGCGGTGACAGAACTCGGAGCCGACACCCCAGCCGAGTCGTTTCTCGAGACCATCAGAGCTTCCGAACAGAGCGCTTCGGAACAGAGCGCTTCCGAACAGGGCAAGCCACCTGTCCTGGTCGGCCTCGTGCTCTCGTCGAGCACCAACACGAACATCACAAAGGTGGCGTCGACGATCGCCACCATCAGAGCAGAGCGACCAAACGTCACGATCGCCCTTGGCGGCATCGGCATCGCAGATGAGGCCGAGGCCATCCGAGTCGGGGCGACGTTTTGGCGAACGAGCATCGCAGAATTGCTGGATACGTTCGATGAACTCGCCGAACGGGCATGACGAACAAACGTTCGCTGCTAGGCACTAGGATCGAATCGTTCAGCGGAAGAGGAGACCACGATGGCATCCCAGGGTGAACTGCTGCCCTTTGCACGAGAGGTGATCGACGTACCAGTCTCCGAGGAACTCAGCGAGTCCTTCCTCGCGTATTCGCTTTCGGTCATCACTTCGCGTGCGATCCCCGACATCCGCGACGGCCTCAAGCCAGTCCAACGGCGGATCCTCTACGCGATGCGGGAGATGCGCCTCTTCCCGGATCGGCCACACCGCAAGTGTGCCGGTGTGGTCGGCGAGGTGATGGGCAAGTATCACCCGCACGGCGACAGCGCGATCTACGACACACTGGTCCGCCTGGGCCAGGACTTCGCCCGCTCGATCACGCTCATCCATCCGCAAGGAAACTTCGGCAGCCTCGATGATCCCCCTGCTGCCATGCGATACACCGAGGCCCGTCTCACCGATGCCGCGCTGCACCTGCTGGCCGAGATCGACGAGGAAACCGTCGAGTTCCGGCCCACCTACGACGGCGAGAACGAAGAACCGTCGTACCTTCCCGCGCTGCTGCCGAACCTTCTCGTCAACGGCACGACCGGTATCGCTGTCGGCATGGCGACCAACATGGCGCCTCACAACCTCGCCGAGGTCTACGAGGCGATCAAACTGGTCATGAGCCAGCGCCGACCGAAGCCAACAGTCGATCAACTCCGAGCGCTCATCCATGGGCCCGACTTCCCGTCCGGCGGCATCATGATCGACGACGGAATCCAAGAGGCGTATGAGACCGGGCGCGGCTCGGTCCGGCTCCGTGCCACTGCCGAGATCGTCGACATCACTCGTGCTCGCAAGGGCATCGTCGTCACCGAATTGCCATACATGATCGGTGTCGAACGCATCGTCGCGAAGATCAAGGAACTGGTCATCGGCGGCAAGGTGACCGGCATCTCCGACGTGAAGAACCTCAGCGATCACTCCTCGGGCCTGCGACTGGTGATCGAGTGCAAGTCCGGCGTCGACCCCAACGTGCTCTTACAGAAGCTGTATCGGCTGACACCGCTCGAGGAGACGTTCGCCATCAACAACGTCGTGTTGGTTGACGGTGTCCCGACAACGCTCGGGTTGTGGGATCTGTGTCAGTACTACATCGATCACCGACTCGACATGGTCGTCAAGCGCTCCGAGTACCGCCTCCGACAGCGTCAGGAACGCCTCCACCGCGTCGACGGCTATCTGATCGCCATCGACAACATCGACCTCGTCGTCTCCATCATCCGCAACGCCGCCGATTCAGCCGTGGCTCGTCAGGGTTTGATGGAACAGCTCGAGCTCAGCCACGAGCAGGCCGAGGCGATTCTGGAGCTTCGGCTCCGCCGGCTCACGGCCCTCGCGTACACCGATCTGGTCGAAGAACGCACAACACTCCTCGACGAGATCGACGAGTTGCAGAAGATCCTCGGCTCCGAGCAACGGAGGCGAACCATCGTGATCCGCGAACTCGGCGAGTTGGTCGGCGAGTACGCCACACCGCGTCGCACGCGAATCATCTCACCCGACGAGATCACGACCTACAACGAGACAGCACCGGCGATCGATCTCACGGTCGAGGACGAGCCGTGCCTCATCAGCCTGTCAGCGTCCGGGGTCGTCGGCCGCGAGCCGTTGGGAACATCGCGGACCTACAGCCCCAGCCGCCACGACGTCATCGACACCGTGACGGTCGGGTCACTGGCATCAGAGGTACTGGCAATCACCGACCGCGGCCGCATGCTCCGGGCCAAGGCCATCGACCTTGCCGAGGTCGGCGGCCGGAGCCGCGGCAAGGAAGCAACAGAGAGCTTCGGGGCCGATCGCGGCGAACGAATCCTGGCGATCATCGGTTCCGCAACCGAGCCCGACAGCCCCGAGCA
>CAZYLX010000358.1:0-4426 GCA_964648595.1 uncultured Acidimicrobiaceae bacterium | reverse complement strand
TGAGCGAGCTCGTGGTTCCCGCGCCCGGCGCTCGTTTGGTTGTTTATGGTGTTGGTGCGACCGGGTCGCAGGTGGCTCGGGAGCTTCTCCTGGCCGATTCTTCGCTTTCGGTCGCCCTCCACAATCGTCGCCCCGAGACGGGGGTGGAGCTGCTTCACGCTGTCGGGAGCAACGGCCACGAGCGCGTGTCTCTTGGCGATCAAACCAGTGAAGTGGCTGACGTGGCTGTCTTGGTGACGCCGACCGGCAGCCACGCGTCTCTGGCGGCCGAGTGCATCGCCCGGGGATCGAGTGTTGTCTCGTTGAGCGATGACCTCAACGAGGTTCGTGATCTCTTCGCCCTCGATGCATCCGCGAAACAGGCTGGCGTCTCGGTCGCCGTGGGTGCTGGTTTTGCTCCGGGCCTCACCTGCCTGCTGGCAAGGCACGCTGGCGACGCTCTTGATGAGGTGCACGAGATTTCCGTGGCAAAGGCGGGAACGGGCGGGCCCGCTTGTGCCCGCCAACACCACCGGGCGATGAAAGAAACAGCATGGGACTGGTTCAACGGTGCGTGGGTCGATCGCGGGGGAGGCAGCGCCCGGGATTTGGTCTGGTTTCCCCCGCCCATTGGCGCCCGTGACTCCTACAAAGCGGCTCTGCCGTCCCCGCTGCTCCTGCAGCGAGCGTTCCCCGATGCCCAGCGAATCGTGGCCAGGGTGACAGCGACGCGCCGAGATCGCCTCACGTCGCGGCTCCCGATGCTTCGGTCGCCCCACGCTGATGGTGGGCCAGGTGCGGTACGAGTCGAGGTGCGGGGCGTGGTCGGGGGCCGGTTCGAGACGCTGATCTATGCGGCGTCGAGTCACCCGTCGCATGGAGCGGGTGTTGTCGGGGCAGCGGTTGCTCGGTGGGTCACTGCGGGGCAGTTGCCTGTTGGCGCTTTCGGTCTGGCTGAGGTGGCGGACCCGAAACCGTTGCTCGCGGAGCTCTGCGCCCGGGGTCTTCGCGTCGTGACCTTCGACGGGGCGTCGAGCCGCTGAGGTGTTTGCGGGTGGTTGTTGTGGTCCCGCGACGACGAAGCCGTTCATTCTCTCGTACTGACGGTCCATACGCATGGTCCGTTCGACTCCTTCCTGTGGCCCTTCAGACCCAAAGATCACTGGTTGTCGAACTTTTCTCTCAAGGTTTCACCCTGAGTGGTCGTAAGAGTACGTAGGGCAAGAAATTCGAGATTTCTGCTCAAGTTCTCCGGGATATCTGTCGAGAACCCTCCTGCAAGCACGGATGGCATGAACTGTCCGGTCAATGGAGGACACGAGAGGCGATGAGTTTCATGGGTGAAAGAATCACGGAGAAGAACAGCAAGGAAGTCAATGTGCGGATCGAGGCGCACCTGCCCCTCGTGAAGCACGTGGTCTTCCAGGTCGCTGTTCATTTCCCTCGGCACGTCGATCGCGAAGAGTTGGCTCGGGCCGGTGCTCTCGGCCTCGTCGAAGCCTCACGACGCTACGACGAAACCCGCGGCGTCCCGTTCGATCGGTTCGCTGCTCAGCGCATCCGTGGCGCCATCCTCGACTCGGTTCGGGCTGCCGACTGGGCTCCCCGCTCGGTTCGTCTCCTCGCTCGCCGTCTCGAAGCCACCGAACAACAATTGGCAAGTGAACTCGGGCGAGTTCCCAGCTTGTCCGAGATGGCCACCGAGCTTGGCGTCGGTGTCGACGAACTGGCCAAGCTGCAGGATCGCCTCTACCGCTCCGTTGTTCTGGCCCTCGACCACGAGACCAGCGACGAAGGCGACGAGGACCTGACCCTCGTTGATGTCCTGTCCGATCGCAACGCGGTCGAGCCGTCAGAAGAGCTCGAGACCCGAGAGTTGCACAACTACCTTCGTGATGCCGTGCACCTGCTGCCCGAGCGTCAACGCCTCGTGGTCGTCGGCTACTTCCTCGAGGGCCGGACCTCGCAAGATCTCGCAGCGTTCCTCGGCGTGACCGAGAGCCGCATCAGCCAGCTCCGTTCCGAAGCACTTCGCAACCTGAAGCTCGGCATCGAGGCGCAGTACGAGGGCGATGATGACGAAGAGCCCGCCGGTCGTGTTGCCAAGCGGCGTGCTGCGTACGCCGACTCCGTGGGTGTCGCCTCGCAGTGGAAGGACCGTCTCGGTCGTTGGGATGCCGACTACGACATTCCGAGCGAGCCGCTCCTGCCCGTGGCAACTGCCTGACGCCAGTTCCGGTCCCCGAAGGGGATCTCAGAACTTGGCGGCCGCTTGCCACCGGTCGAGCAACGTTGCATCACCGAAGAGCTGCAGTCGGCTCGGCGGTATCCGGCTCCACAACATCAACAGCAGATCAGAAACAGGTCCACGAGCGGCGACATCGCCCTTCTCGTGGGCCTGTTCCCATCTCAGACCATCGGCGGTGAAGTGAACGGTCCACTCGCCATTCTCGATGTCGGTGGCATGCAGATGCATGGTTGCCCCGTCAGCGTTGAGCTCATCGAAGAGCAAGCGATGTGGCGCAAAGACATCGAGCACTTCTTCAATGCCGTCTGCGGCAAGCCGGGGATCGATCGGCTCTGGGCTCTCGATCGCCGCGTACGCGTCCCAACGGTGCATCGAAGCTTCGTTTGCCAAGCGGCGCATCCACCAACTGGCCGGTTGCGGCCCGGTCCATGACGGGTGCACCGTGTCGGGGTCGGTCACGTCGAGTCGATTGGTGATCACGGCCCGGCCCTCTTCGAACCACGGCAGAACGTCGGCCCCGGCCGGCGGCTCGGGCACCGACGATCGGGCTGGTGGCGTGTCGGGGTCGGCGTCGAGGCAGCGGGCGACGTAGCGGCAGATCCAGCCGGTGTGGCCGATCACGCTGTGGACCGTCCACCCCTCGATGTGGGGCAGCGGGGCTGTGAGGTGTTCGGATTTCATTCCGCCGAGTCGAGCCAGTTCGACGCTCACGAGATGCTGGTGTTCGGCAGACGACAAGACGTTGGCAGTGTGGTTCAGATCCTCAGCACTCATGGGTTCAGCCTGTCAGTTTCTGTCGGTTGGACGGCGGATCGTAGAAGCGGGTTGGTCGACGCGTGTAGTTCTCGTACCGAGCGCTACCTTTCTTGAGCCCTGCCTGGCAAAGATCTTTGGGGACGCGGATTCTGAAGCTGGTACACCGGGTCGTCGTGGTTGGTCCCGATCGCTCATGCGGGCACGAGCTCTCATGGCCGAACGTGACCGTTGCCTCCTGCCGCGTGCTGGTCGCCGACCCACGCATCGAGGGCCAGCCAATGGTCTCGCAACCAGGCGATTCTCGCTTCGTCGAGGTCGGGAAGATCTGCGATCTGAAACGACCATGTTTGGGTCAAGATGGGGCGCTTGGCCGGCAGGTTCCGGCGGAGCCCCTGGAGTTCGGCAACACCCTCGAGCCCGACGTGGCCGAAGATCACCACGTCCTTTGTTCGTCGGAGCAACGCCAAGGCACCGGCCGGTTTTGGTGGGAGCAGATAGCGGAGCTGTTTGGCGAACTCGAGAAGTTCGGCGTCACCTTTCCTCTCGAGTGAAGCGAGCACCCGGTCCCTTGCGGCCGGTGTTGCATAGGTTCCCTCGGGGAAGATGACGATGCCGGCATTCGGCTCGGCGGATTCGATGAGCTCGATGATGGCGGCAACCTCGCTCTCGGTATTGCCAGTTCGATCGATGAAATGATTTCCGAGCCGGTGGCCGTAGATGTCGATCGATGGCAGCCATCGCAGCTCACGCTTCAATACGTAGTGGATGGGCCGGTGCAACCGGGACGCGAAATGGTGGGCGGGGATGACAGCGTCGATCATGCTGGCATGACGGCTGAGGACCACGATCTTGCCTTCGGGCACTGACTCTGCCTCAGGCAACGAAACGCTGACGTTGAGAAGGCGCCCTGCCCAGCGAAAGAGTGAGCCGACCCAGGCCTCTTGAATCTCGCGGTGGCGTGGGATGTCCATCGACCGGCCGAAGCCGCCTCTGAGCCAGAGCCAGCCTGCGTATGGCGCCACCACCCATTCGTGCATGATGAACACGATCGCGAACAGCCACAGACGAAACGTGGGGAGAGCGCGGCGACCTTCCACCATGTCCGCGATGCCTCCCAAGACAAACACGACTGGGATGAGAACGATGAACAGTGGGAGCAGGACAATCGCGAGCGAGATCGAGATCAGTCGCCGACTGGCGGTGGCCATCATCGGACCGCGGTCACGACTCGCTCCCGTCGTCGGGGCTGGAACCATCTGAGGACCTGTCGTCCGCTGTGTGGTGCCAGACCGTGCGCTGCGGGAAGGGGATCTCGATACCGAGCGCATCGAACTCCTTCTTGATCCGCCCTCGCAACTCGCGGGCCACCGCCCATTGTTCGGTAGGCTCGGTCTTGACCACGAGACGGAGGGCGACGCCATTGGCTCCAAAGCGTTCGACGCC
>CAZYLX010000357.1:0-4444 GCA_964648595.1 uncultured Acidimicrobiaceae bacterium | reverse complement strand
CGCAGTCGTCCCGGCCGGCAGGCTTCCTGCTTCGCCCAGCTCGTGGAGCTGGGCCGCGGCCGCGTCGAGCTGCTCGGTCTCGCCGAGGGCGGCGTAGGCGAGACCGACATGAGCGTCGACGAACACGATCGGCCGTGGGAACTCCTCTTCGTAGTACGCGCGGACGGTTCGCCATGTGTCATCGTCTCGCTGGACGCCGGCGAGTTCTGATCGCCACAGATACGAAGCGGAGTCGGTGAACACGTTGATGGAGGGGCTGTCGGTCGTGCCGGGAAGACAGTTCGAACTGAAGGCGCTCCAGGCTTCGTCGTTGCGGCCGGCGCCCATGAGCTGCAGGGCGTAGTGCCACCAGATGTGGCAGTGGAGCAGGCTGCCCCGGTCCGATGACGGCAACCACCCTTCCAGGAAGCTCGCTGCTTCGGCGTCCTCGCCTGCTTCATAGAGGGCGTGTGTCAGCGTGTGAGCTGCGTGAGGGTTGCCTGGCCGCTGTTGAAGCGCCCGTTCTGCGAGCTGACGTCCCCGCTCCCAGGCACCGGTCTCGACCAACGCAAACCCGAGCGCAGTCTGGAACCACCAATCGTCGCCATAGTGGGTTGCCAGAGGTTCCAACAGCGAAAGCTGCTCGGCTTCTCGATCGATTCGACCGCTGAAACCGAGGAGCCCGAACACACCCGTGGCCGGAGCCAAGGCGAGCGCGTCTCGGGGATGTACCTCGACATGACGAACGATCAGGTCGAACGCTTCGGCCGGCCTGCCGGTCACAAGCAAGCGAACGATCTCCACCTGCTGGCACTCGCGATCTGTTGCGCCGTCCGCCAGGCGGGCAGCCGTCTCGGCATGATGTCGGGCCTCGGACGGGCGGCCGGTGGACTGGCAATGTCGAGCCATGGCTGAGTGAGGGAGGGCGAACTGTGGGTCAGCCTCCATGGATGCGAGCAGGGTGTCGCTGACTCCTGCCTCCGCCGCCAGAATCCGATCCATGGCAACCAGGTAGTGGCCGTGCGCTTCGTCGGACGAGGTGCTGACCTCGAGTCCGTAGCGATCTCTCAACATGTCGTGCTCCGGTCCTTGACCAATCGGCTGTTGAACGTAGCTCGTCATCATGGCCCACCCGGGTCCAACTCGGGCCGGGAGGGCGCAGAGAGGCTTGTGTGCCGCACCTGCAACACATACTGTCGAGAAAATGACGACCACGAGTGAACTCGCCGAGCGCTACCGGGCGGTCTTCCCGTCTTGGCTCGGACCGCTCCACGGAACGGCGCCGATCTCCCTGGATCACGGTGATGGCGGCTACGTGTGGGATCTCGAGGGCAATCGCTATCTCGATGCCTTCGGCGGCGTCTTGACGACCATGATCGGGCACAACAATCCCGAGGTCACCGCCAGCCTTCAGGCGCAGGCGGCGAAGGTGATCCACTCATCGACGCTGTATCTCAACGAAGAGATGATCGGCCTGGCCGAGGAGATCGCTGCAGTGTCCGGCATCCCGGATGCGCGAGTGTTCTTCACCGCCTCGGGCAGTGAAGCCAATGACACGGCCCTTCTCCTTGCCACCTCGTATCGCAGGTCGAATCAGGTCTTGGCGATGCGTAACAGCTACCACGGCCGCTCGTTCACCACTCAGGCGATCACGTCACACTCGTCGTGGTCGTCGACCAGCTTGTCGGGACTCGACGTCCATTTCGTGCAGGGCGGCTACCGCCTCCGCAGTCCGTTCCGTGATCTCGACGACGAGGCATACACCTCGGCGTGTTGCAGCGATCTCGAGCAGATCATCGACATGACGTCGGCCGGCGGCATCGCCTGCCTGATAGCGGAACCCATCCAGGGCGTCGGCGGATTCGCCGTGCCGCCCGATGGCTTCTTCGGGCAGATGGGCAAGATCCTCGAGAGCCGGGAGATCCTCTTCATCAGCGATGAAGTCCAGACCGGCTGGGGCCGCACCGGCGAACACTTCTGGGGCTACCAGGCCCATGGCATCACGCCAGACATGCTCACCTTTGCCAAGGGCGTCGGCAACGGTGTCGGGCTGGCCGGTGTGGTCGCTCGAGCCGAGGTGATGGACACCATCAAGGTCACGTCCTTCTCGACGTTCGGCGGCAACCCTCTGGCTGCTGCAGCCGGCCGTGCTACCTTGCGCCACGTTCTCGCAAACGATCTACAGGGAAATGCAAAAGTCATGGGTGATCGCTTGATGGCTCGCCTGCAGACCGCCGCTCGCGACGTGCCGTGGATCGGCGAAGTGCGAGGCCGGGGACTGATGCTCGCCATCGAGACCGTCCAGGAGGGCGGCCTGCATCCGGATCCGAGCAAGGCCGTCGCCATCGCCGACGGTTGCAAGGAACGGGGCCTGCTCGTCGGCAAGGGCGGGCTCTACGGCAACGTCGTTCGAATCGCACCCATGCTCAACATCTCCGAAGCCGAGGTCGACGAAGCCGCCGACATCCTCGACGCCACCATCGCATCGCTCAACTGAGTCGCTCACTCTCACTCCAGCTGTCTCCCAACCACCCACGAGGTTCCTCATGTCCAGAGTTGTCAAAGCCGCCATGCTCCAAACGGATTGGACCGGTGACAAGGAGTCGATGATCGTCAAGCACGAAGAGGCGGCGCGTGAAGCGGCCGCACAGGGTGCCCAGATCATCTGTTTCCAAGAGCTCTTCTACGGGCCCTACTTCTGCCAGGTGCAGGACGCCGAGTACTACGACTACACCGAGTACATCCCGGACGGTCCAACCACCAAGCGGTTCCAGGCCTTGGCCAAGGAACTGAACATGGTGATGGTGCTGCCCATGTACGAGATCGAACAGCCCGGCATCTACTACAACACTGCAGCAGTGATTGACGCCGACGGCACCTATCTCGGCAAGTACCGCAAACAGCACATTCCACAGGTGAAGGGCTTCTGGGAGAAGTTCTATTTCAAGCCGGGCAACGGTGGCTACCCGATCTTCGACACCGCCGTTGGCAAGGTCGGTGTCTACATCTGCTACGACCGGCACTTCCCAGAAGGATGGCGGGCGTTGGGTCTGAACGGAGCCGAGATCGTGTTCAACCCGTCAGCCACGCACCGTGGACTCAGCGAGTACCTCTGGAGCATCGAACAGCCCGCTGCCGCCTGCGCCAACATGTACTACGTCGGGGCCATCAACCGGGTAGGTATCGAGGACCTCGGCGACAACGACTTCTACGGCCAGAGCTACTTCGTCAACCCTCGCGGTCAATACGTGGGTGAGAAGGGCGATCCGAACAAGCCCGAGCTGGTCGTTCGCGATCTCGATCTCGATCTCATCAGAGAGGTTCGCGACGGTTGGCAGTTCTACCGCGATCGTAGGCCCGAGGCCTACGGCGAACTCGTGGAGGGCTGACCGATGTCCATCACGCTCATCACCGGCGGCACGGTCGTCTCCGCAGTAGGTCGTCGGCTCGCTGACGTCCTGATCGACGGCGAGGCCATCGCAGCGATTCTCGAGCCTGGCCGGGCTGCCACCATGGGAGTGGTCGCCGAGCGCACCATCGACGCCACGGGCAAGTATGTCGTACCTGGCGGCATCGATGTCCACACCCACATGTCGTTGCCGTTCGGTGGCACCTCGGCGTCCGATGATTTCAACACGGGCTCGGTTGCTGCTGCGTGGGGTGGCGTCACCACGATCGTCGACTTTGCCGTTCAGACAACGGGCACCGACGTGCGCGACAGCTTGGCCACGTGGCACGGAATGGCACAAGGCGAGTGCTCGATCGACTACGGCTTCCATCAGATCATCGGTGGGGTCGACGAGAACTCGCTCGAAGCGATGAGCTACTTGGTCGAACACGAGGGCATCACCAGCTTCAAGATGTTCATGGCCTATCCGGGGGTCTTCTATTCAGACGACGGTCAGATCCTCCGGGCCATGCAGAACGCGTCGGAGTCCGGAGCCATGATCATGATGCACGCCGAGAATGGCATCGCCATCGACGTGCTCGTAGCGCAGGCGCTGGCTCGGGGCGAGACCGATCCGATGTATCACTCGCTCACTCGCCCAGCGGAAATGGAATCCGAGGCAACCCATCGGGCAATCCAACTGGCCAAGGTGGCCGGCAACGTCCCGCTGTACATCGTCCACATGTCGGCATCCGAGGCACTCGAAGAGGTCGCTGCAGCACAACACGCCGGCTACAACGTCTTCGCCGAGACCTGCCCGCAGTACCTCTACCTCTCGCTCGAAGACCAGCTGATGCAGCCCGGCTTCGAAGGGGCCAAGTGGGTGTGTTCGACGCCGCTGCGAACGAAGCACGAGCATCACCAGACCGACCTCTGGAAGGGACTCAGGATGAACGAGCTGGCGGTCGTCTCGACTGACCACTGCCCGTTCTGCATGAAGGATCAGAAGGAGCTCGGCGTCGGCAACTTCTCGGCGATCCCCAACGGCATCGGCGGCGTCGAGCACCG
This sequence comes from uncultured Acidimicrobiaceae bacterium, assembly GCA_964648595.1. GTDB lineage: Bacteria > Actinomycetota > Acidimicrobiia > Acidimicrobiales > SZUA-35 > SZUA-35. The sequence goes on along the minus strand of CAZYLX010000357.1, from coordinate 9 downwards.
GATGGAACT
>CAZYLX010000356.1:0-4446 GCA_964648595.1 uncultured Acidimicrobiaceae bacterium | reverse complement strand
CAAGGGCATCAGCCCAGCCGGCACCACCGTCACCGACGACGACCCCGTCAACTTCAAGGTCAAACCCGGCGATGAACCGGACCCCGGTACAGGCCCGGCATCGTGCACGGTCGAGGTGTCCTCAGCCGGTGAAGTCGTCGTGAGCTGGACCTCGGTCCCGAGTGCCCACTCCTACCAAGTGCTCCGCAACGGGCACTGGAGGGTTCGCACCGATCAGCTCAGCTGGACCGATGCTCACCCCAAGCCGGGAGCGGTCTACGAGGTCGAGGCAGTCTTCGCCAGGGAGGCGAAGTCGACCCGGACCACCTGCACCTGACATTCCTGATCATTCGATCGACCCAGATCGAATGTGATGAGCGGCGGCAGGGCGGCGCACCTTCTGGTGCGTCGCCCTTCGCCGTTTTGCTACGGAGCTTCAGCCCTAGCCGGCCGGCGGTGGAACTCGACGGCGAACGACACCGGACCATCAAGCTTCACGTGATGGCGGCGCTGTGGCGGGATGACCATGTGCTCACCGGCACGGACCGTCGTGAGGTCATCTGGATCGTCCTCGAAGACAAACCCGATCGAACCTTCGAACACCACGAGACGCCCCCACACGTCCTTGGCCACTTGGTGGGCTCGGAGGAGGCCGGCGGGAACCGTTTCGTTGTCGAACACGTCGGTCGTTCGGACAAGTTCGAGGCCTTCAGGCAGATCCGGCCGAGCGGTCACTCCTCTGGCAGGCGGTAGGCCGTCGCTGCCGGCTTCATCGGGCGGGCGTACCAGAGCGGACGGCGCAGGCCATGTTCCTTCGTTGCTGGGTCGCTTGTGCCGGCCGGTCGAGTCTTGGAGAGCCAATCGAGGTAGGCCTCCCGAGACTTGTCGGTGTCGACAACGACGTCGCCATACGCGTCCCCGGACTCTGCCGGTGTGACATGCACCCGCTGGTGCCAGCACTGCATTCCTGACACCGGATCGGGTTGCACCGAGAACGTGGCGTTCTGATGCACACCGGTGTCGGTCCACCAGATGCGACCGGTGTCAGGATCAGGCGAGTCGTACGGCTCGTTGCCGTGTTCGCGCTCCAGCTTCCACTTACTCCCGTTGTTCGTGACTCGAGCCTTGCCCGCTCCCCACGACCGGGCCTCACCCTCTTCGAGACGCCAACGACCCATGTGATGCGATGCCGCAACGACACCGGGGCGGATGCCTTCTGTCCGCCAGGCACTGATCACGAAGTGGCCGATACGGGTCGAGATCCGGACGAGCCCGTTCTCCTCGATCCCCAGCTTCTCTGCGTCCTCGGGGTGGATCCACAGCGGGTGACGGTGGCTGATCTCGTTGAGCCACTTCGAGTTTGCTGACCGGGTGTGGATCAGCGTCGGGATCCGGAACGTCGGCAACAGGATCCTCTCGGTGCCCGCCATGTCGAGGTCCTCCCAGTGCACGTGGGACGGAATCCACTTTGGCGTTGCTACATCCTTCCAACCCCAGTCGGCAAGGGTTGTCGAGTACAACTCGAGCTTCTTCGATGGCGTCGGGAACCCTTCACGCGCTTCACCTCCCACCTCGACGGCTGGGGACCCGTCACCCAGCGGTGCCAGGGTCACGTCTGCAAGATCGTCGAGATCGCCAGACCATGTGCCAGCAGTCCCCGGCTTGCGGTAGACGCCGGCGTCGTCCTTCGTGGAACCGTCGAGGGCATCGGCACCAACGACACGTTCGTACGGTTCGTACGGATCGGTTGCCACTTCGAACGCCGAGCGGTCACGCATGAACTCGAGCGGGGTCTGCCCTGCGGCTGCCGCCGCCTCGGCCAACCCGGGCACCTTCTCCTCGAACATCTTGCCGTAGTACTCATCGACGGTGAGAGGCTTGCCAGGGTGGGTCTCGCTCTCGAACCACTTGCGGATACCCATCGATCCGTCCGGGTCGATCTTCCATGAGAGATCGATCCAGAACTCGTTCTCTTCCCAGACTTCGCCAGGGTTGTAGTCGTAGCTTCTGGCGTCTGGACCGAGCTGCCCGTCGCCACCGGCCTGCTTGTCCTTGATTTCGGCGTACCGCCGAAACACCGACTGGCGGAACGAAATCCAGCGCGCGGCGTGAGTTTCATAGCTGGTGATGTCGTGGCGCTCAGCAGACACTCCCATCGGCAACACATAGTCGGCGAACCACGCAGTCTCGGACCATGTGGGCGTCAGAGCGACGTGACAGTGCACCTTCGACTCGTCCTTGAGCGCCTCCATCCAGGTGAAGCCGTCGGGGTTGGTCCAGATCGGGTTGTACACCCGAGAGAAATACACATCGAGCTTGCCTCGGCCCTCCTTCAGGAAGTGTGGGAGCAGGATCGACATCTCGTGGTACGCCAGGGGGTACTCCTTCGGCCACTCCAGTTCGTTCCACTTGTCCATGCCGGGCGAACCAACGGGCTGAGCCGGCTTGAACTTGTTCATGCCGTTGCCGGCGGTCCCGCCCTTGGTGGCGACCGATCCGGTCAGGACGTTCAGGAAGAACAGGCATCGGGCGACCTGCCAACCACCGAGGTTGCCCGCTCCCGCCGCCCGCCAATTATGTGAGGCGAACTTGGTCGGGTGCTCGCCGATCAGCTCGGCGATCTCTCGGATGGTTGCAGCATCGACACCGGTCTTCTGCTCAGCGGCCTCCGGGGTGTACTCGGCGTATTCCTCGAGGAGCGCGGTGCGTACCGACGCCCATTCGACCGGCAGGTCGGGCCGCGTCTCCTCCAGGTAGGTCTCCCAGTTCGTCCAGCGTTCGAAGAACTCGGCATTCCATGTCTCGGATTCGATGAGTTCCCGAGCGATCGCCAACAGCAGGAACGGCTCGGTGCCGGGCCACGTCGGGAGCCAGAAATCGGCCTTCGCCCCGGTGTTCGACAGTCGAGGGTCGACACAGATGATCTTCGCCCCCTTGGCCTGCGCTTCCATGATTCGCTGAGCGTGAGGGTTGAAGTAGTGGCCGGCTTCCAGATGGGCCGAGATCAAGAAGATGACCTTCGCATTGGCGAAATCCGAGGACGGCCGATCGTGGCCCATCCAGGACTGGTAACCGATCCGAGCGTTGGAGGAACAGATGTTGGTGTGGCTGTTGTGGCCGTCGACTCCCCACGCCTTGAGTACGCGCTCGGTGTAGCCCTCTTCGCCGGGGCGACCGACGTGCCACATGATCTCGTTGTGGCGCTCTTCCTCGATGGCGGTGCGGATGCGGGCGCCGACTTCCTCGAGCGCCTGATCCCAGCTGATGCGTTCCCACTTGCCTGAACCGCGCTCGCCCACCCGCTTCATCGGGTGCATGATTCGCTCGGTGTCGTAGATCTGATTCAGGGTCGCCGGACCCTTTGCGCAGTTCCGACCCCGACTGGCCGGATGCTCGGGGTTGCCTTCGATCTTGACAATCTCATCAGTTTCCTGATCGAAGTAGGCAAGCAGGCCACACCCGGCTTCGCAGTTGAAGCAGGTGGTGGGCACCATCGTGTACTTGCGCTCGACCTTGTCCGGCCACGCCTTGGCGTCGAGCTCGGTCCAGTCGTGCCACTGGTCATGAGGCGGGTACTTGTTGAGATCGGTCACAGGAGAACCCTTCCAGGAACAAAACTGAACGAAACGAGATTGCGGAGCAGAGCGACCAGCGCCGCTTGAGGCTGCGAAGCGGAGCGCAGCAGCAACGAACGCTGGCGAGGATTGCGGAGCGGAGCGACGCCGAAGCGACCCTGAGCGCAGCGACGGCGAGCGGAGGCCATTACGACAGCGGAACGCTCTGGCCAGCGCGAACGAAGGAGTCTTCGTAGGCGAACATGCCGACAAGAGCAGCAAGGCCGGCGATTGCGGCGAGGGCCGGGCTATCGACGTCGGCCGCGAGTGCGATGACGACGAGCACAGCAGGCACGAGGATTCCGAGTGTGATGCCGCCCCACCAGAACTGCTGAGCGTATGCCCCCCTCGTCATCTCGTGCACGGCGAGTTCAACGTGGCGGCTGCCGCGTGAGGTGAGCTCGACGAAGATCAACGCTGCCGTCGCAGCAACGCCGCCGAGCAACACCCAGCGGATGGCGGTCGGTTCTGGCACGTCCATGAACACGTCGATGATGGCGTAGGCCGCACCCCCAGCAGTGACAGCTTGGGCCAGGAGGACCGGCAGCAGGAGCGGGGTCTGCCAGAGATCGCGCCCCTCGCATTGTCCGAACAGGAACGCCGTGTATCCGGCCGTTCCGAGGGCTCCTGCGACCGCCGGTATGGCAAGCACCTTGAGCAAGCTGTCGGACTCGGCAAGCCCGCCGATCCACCACAACCCGCACACCAGAGCGAAGAACATGAGGATGTATGCGCCCTTGACGAGCCAGGACGACCAGTTGCCCTTGGTGATGAGGTAGTGGAATCGGCTCGGCTGCTTCAGGTCGGCGATCAGCAAGACACCGGTGATTGCCAGGAACACGCCGGCGACCAT
>CAZYLX010000355.1:0-4449 GCA_964648595.1 uncultured Acidimicrobiaceae bacterium | reverse complement strand
CCACCGAACGATCTTCGAGCGCCTCGACGGGCCGGTGAACGCCGTCATGCTCGACACGCCGTTCGGGTTCCAGGAGAACGCAGACGATCTGGTCGAGACGAGCCTCGAGTACTTCCAGAAGAGCGTTGGACATCGAGTCGAAGCAGCTGGCCTTCGACGGTCCGACGGAAACGATCTCGCGGTCGAAACCGCGCTGGCCAGGATACGCACCGCAGACTGGCTGTTCGCCGGTCCCGGAAGCCCGACCTACGCCCTCCGACAGTGGAAAGGCACTCCCGTACCGGCCGCCTTCTCCGAGAAGCTCCAGACCGGCGGTGCGCTGGTGTTCAGCAGCGCGGCTGCACTCACGATCGGCCTGCGGACCGTCCCGGTCTACGAGGTCTACAAAGTCGGCATGGAGCCGTTCTGGCTCGAGGGCCTCGATCTGCTCTCACCTCTCGGCCTTCCCGTCTCGGTCATTCCCCACTACAACAACAACGAGGGCGGCAACCACGACACCCGGATGTGTTACCTGGGCGAGACGCGCCTCTCGATGATCGAGGGCGATCTTCCGGCCGACAGCTTCATCATGGGGATCGACGAGCACACCGGCATCGTGTTGGATCTCGATGCCGACACCGCCGAGATCTTCGGCAAGGGCGTGCTGACACTTCGCAAAGAGGGCGAATCGGTGACCATCCCGGCAGGAGTCACCGTCAGCATCGACGTTCTCAGAGCAGCGGGGCGTGACGGTCTGAGCGCACCGAGTTCCTCGGCAGCGGCGCCCGCCATCGCCGCTGATCCCGTAGTGGACGCTCTTGGCTCGGAGGTTGGGGCAACGTTGCTCGACGATGTGCGATCTGCCGAGGCAGCCTTCGATGCCGCGCTGGCGGCACGAGATGCCGACCAAGCGGTCGCCGCCGTGTTGTCGATCGACGATGCCATCGAACGTTGGTCATCCGACACCACCCAGACCGATCACGGCGATCAAGCCCGTGCCGCTCGGCGGGCGATGATCGTTCGTCTCGGCGCCGCAGCGAAAGGCGGCGTGAGAGATCCCCGCGACATCGTCGGCCCGGTCGTTGGCGCCTTCCTCGAACTGCGGAAGGTCGTTCGTGAGGAGAAGCGATACGACCTGTCCGATGTGATCCGTGATGAGTTGGCTTCCGCCGACGTCGAAGTGCGTGATACCGCTGACGGGGTCGAATGGGTCCTCGGCGAACGGTGGGCGTCATGACTTCCGCTCGGCCAAGAGTCGCACTCGAGTCGACGATCTTCTCTCATCTCGGTCTCCCTTCGCCCTACAATCTCGAAGCCCTCGATCGCTGCTTCGACGCCATCGAAGCCGGGGGAGCGACACCGCTCATCACCGCTGTGCTCGATGGTGCGGCCAGAGTCGGGGTCGATCCCGAGGATCATGCCCGCATCTGTGGCCCCGCTCGCAAGGTCGCCGCTCGGGATCTCGGCGTGGCCGTCGGGCAGGGCTGGGAGTACGGCGCTACGACGGTCTCGGCCGCGTTGACGCTGGCGGTGCGTGAAGGCATCGAGGTGTTCGCCACCGGTGGTATCGGCGGGGTGCATCGAGGCTGGCCCGAGACCGGCGACATCAGCGCCGACCTCGGCGCGCTGGCCACTCATCAGGTCGTCACCGTGAGCGCGGGAGCGAAGGTCTTCCTCGACCTCCCGGCAACGCTCGAACGTCTCGAAACCGATGGCGTGATCGTGCTCGGATGGCAAACCGACGAATTCCCAGCGTTCCACGCCGTGAGCAGCGGCCTTGCCCTGACACACCGAGTCGAGAGCGCCGACGAGGTGGCTCGTATCGCTCGCGCCCACTGGTCGTTGGGAGGCGGCGGAATCCTGGTGGCTGCTCCGGTGCCGGCCGAGGCCGCCATCGACATCCTCGAGTTGGAGATAGCGGTGGATCAGGCCCTTGCGGAAGCCGAAGCATCTGGTGTGACAGGCCCGGCGACCACACCCGTCGTTCTTGGCGCGCTTGCCGATGCCACGGATGGCCGAAGCGTGCCAACGAACCTCGCCTTGGCCGAGAACAACGCCGCGGTTGCGGCCTCGATCGCCGTGGCACTCAACGATCGATGAAGGCAGGCTGATGGAGCCGCTCGGCAATCCCAAGCTGTGGCGAGCCGACGCGTTGCTTGCCGCTCACGAGTGGCTCGCTCGCCGTGCGGCCATCATGCCGACGTCGCGACGGGCGAACCGGTTTGCTTCGTTCGGCTCCGGGACAATCCTGTGCTTCCCACCAGCGGCTCTCTATGGCGAACACGCCATTCGACTCGGCAGTGACACCCTGATCGGTCCCTACGTCTCGTTGAGCGACGGGATGATGCCGGGACAGCCCCTGATCAGCGATTCGATCGTCACCATCGGCGATCGCTGCCTCATCGGTCGACAGTCGAGCATCGTCGGCCATTTCGAGATCGTCATCGGTGACGACGTCTACTTCGGCCCCAACGTGTACGTCACCGACCAGAATCACAGCGTCAGTGACCCGGCGACGCCCATTGGGCGTCAGTCGGCGGGGGAGAAGCCGGTCTCCATCGGTGATGGATCGTGGCTCGGAGCAAACGTCGTCGTGCTGCCTGGCGTGACGATCGGTCGACATGTCGCCGTTGGTGCCGGAGCCATCGTGACCAGCGACCTGCCCGACCGCGCCATCGCCGTCGGAAACCCGGCCCGCGTCCTCCGCATCGCCGACACGACCTGACGCAGCCCAGTGCCAGATCCGCGCACATCCGCGCGTTCCCAACATTCGCCCCGCACAGCGTCTGCAGCCCAGTGCCAGATCCGCGCACATCCGCGCGTTCCCAACATTCGCCCCGCACCCCTCTACGAGATATGAGGCCGGATCAGAGACCGATGTCGCCGCGGCTGACGCTCTCGGCGAAGGTGTCGCAACGCTCCGGATCGCCGGTGTTGAAGCCCTCCATGAACCAGAACTGGCGAGCCCGTGCCGAGCCATGTGTCCAGCCATGCGGATCGACACGCATCCCGGCCTGCTCCTGGATGCGATCGTCACCGACACCTGCAGCAGCGGCAAGACCTTCCTCGATGTCTCCTGTCTCGATGATCCTGGTGCCGTCTGAGTTGCGACGCTGACTGGCATCGTTCGCCCAGACACCAGCGAGGCAATCCGCTTGCAGTTCCTGGCGAACCGAGAGCTCGTTCTTTGCCCCTGGGTTCTGGGCTTGGATCTGACGCACGCTGTCGCTGATGCCGGTCACCGATTGGATGTGGTGTCCGACTTCGTGGGCGATCACATAGGCCTGAGCAAAGTCGCCAGGTGCTCCGAACTTGGTTGCCAACTCATCCCAGAAGCCGAGGTCGAGGTAGACCTTGTTGTCGCCGGGGGCAGGGCAGTAGAAGGGTCCGACCGACGACGTGGCGTTGCCACACCCGGTGGACACAGAACCCTCGAACGGAACGATCGTCGTGTACTCGAACTGTCGACCCGCTTCTTCGAACTTGCGGTCCCAAGTGTCCTGAATATCACCCATCAACGCACCGATAAAGAGCACCTCTTCGTCGTTGGCGTCTGCGGCTTGGCCCGATCCGAGTGGAGGGCCGACCTCGAGCGCCGGCGAAGACGTCGCCCCTCCGCCGAGCAAACTGCCACCACCGAGGAGCACCGCGAGCAGGGCGATGATCATGGCGCCGAGGCCCCCCTTGCCCATCGGAAGCCCGCCAGACGCAGCACGAGCGCTCCCACCCGGACCACGTTGGCCTCGTCGATCTTCGACGTACTTCTTGCCGCCCTGTTCTGCCTTCTCATCGAAACGAACCACGGCGAGACACTACTCGGTGGCTTCGAGAATCGCCGCCAACCGGTCGACTCGTTCCTCCCATCGATTGGTGACCGTCGAGACCCAGCGAGCGGTGGCTCGCAACTCACGGGGGTTGATCTCGAAGAACACGGCGCGTCCTTCCAAGGATCGGTGCACCAACGCAGCGTTCTCGAGAGTTGCGAGGTGTTTGGTGACCGCCTGTCGACTGATCTCGAAAGATCCGGCGAGCGTGGAAGCTGTTTGCGGTCCGTTTTCACTCAGGAGGTCGAGGAGGCGGCGTCGGGCCGGATCGGCGAGCGCGACGAGCGCCGTCGACTTGTCGTTCACGCCACGGCGGCCAGGTTGGCGATCGACATGGAAACGTGGCGGCTCGGCGACCCCGTTGGCAGCGGGCATTCGACGATCCGGATTCGAGTTCCGTGCGGTATGGGATCCAGTTCGATCGAGACCTCGGTCGGCGCTCCATACGACGAGGCCCAACGGAAGGCCAGGCGCTCCCCGGCGTCAACCTCTTCAACGAGGACAACCGACGGCTCGGCGGCTCCATCGAAATGGATGGTTCCCTCGTCGCCGGGCTGGATCGCATCATCTGGCCCCTCCAGATTGATCTCGGCACCGAGCCATTCACCAAGCCGGCAAGGATCAACAAGGTGCTCCCACACACGGG
>CAZYLX010000354.1:0-4451 GCA_964648595.1 uncultured Acidimicrobiaceae bacterium | reverse complement strand
ATGGCCTCGTCGACGGCGCCCGACTTCCGCTGTCGATCCTCGTCGCTCCCGGCGGCGACAATGACGAGTACCGGGGGTTCCACAGAGCCGTAGATGAGCGCGGGTTCGTGCTCCCAGAGGCCCCGCAGGACGGCAAGGTGCCGTTCCATCGTGAGCCACGGAGCGATGGTGCCGTCGGCCCGCTCTTCGAAGTTCGCAAGGGTCGCCGCTCGTCCCTCGGCCGGCCAGTCGGCGGCCATCTTCTCCACCCACTCGGTGATGTCGGAGAGGGGTGTGCCGATGAGTGGTGGTGGAGCCAACGCTTCTGCACATGCCTCCCACTCGGGGAACTGCCGGCGTAGGTGGAGGAATCCGCCATCGACCAGGACGGCGGCTCCGATCTGGTCGCCGTGACGATGGGTTGCCTCGAGCACGACGTTTCCGCCCCACGACTGGCCGCCAACGATCGGCTGGTCGAGGTCGAGTGCATCGATCAAGAGCGCAAGGTCATCGGCAACCGTTGCCACCTCGTATCCCTCATCGGGCTTCGACGATTGGCCGTGCCCTCGTTGATCGAACGTATGCACCCGATGACCGGCTGCGGCCAGGTGAGCGGCAACGCCGTCCCACAGCCGAGCATTCGAGGCCAGCCCGTGTGTGAGCAGGAACTCCGGCCCGGTTGGTTCTCCGGGAGGATCGAACCGCCGAACAGCAAGGGAGACACCTGACCCAAGCGCAATCAGACGGGGTTCGACGGTCATGCCGTGCGGATTCGTTCGATGAGGCGGAGCATGTCGACAGCCTCGTCGATCGGGCGCGGGAACGGTGCTTCACCCTGGACGTCAGCGCAGACCGCATCGATCATTCGCTGGTAGGTGCCGTCGACCCCGGTGTGCGCGTTGCCGCTCAACTGGAGATCGAGGTCGGGGCCGGACAAGCGGAGCTCTTGGGCTTCCGGCATGGCGAACGACACGATGCTGGTCGACGTTCGGCCGTCGGCCCACCGGAGCTCGCACCGAGCGGTCAGATCGACCCCTTCTGAAGTCATGTCGATCTCTGCTGCCACGTCATCTGGCTCGCTGCCCCAGAGCGTGACGGCCGGACCGAGTGCGTAGATCCCGACGTCGAGGAGCGCTCCTCCTCCCTGGAGCGGATCCCAGCGGTAGTTGCCCTCGTTGCCAGGGCCGATCGTGAAGGTGAATCGGGTTGTGATGTGTCTGGCGTCGCGTACGCGAGCTTGCTCGATTGCGTCGGCCCAAGGGGGCGAGAACGGGGTCATCCATGCCTCGAACAACTTGACGCCCGCCTGTTCGCAGTTCTCGATCATGCCCGCTGCCTCACCAGCGGTGGTTGCCAGCGGCTTCTCACACAACACATGTTTGCCGGCGGCGGCAGCCTTGGCTGTCCACTCAGCGTGCATCCCGTTCGGAAGTGGCAGGTAGACCACGTTGACATCGGGATCGGCGAGAACATCGTCGTAGGAGACATCGCCACGACGCGACCCGATCGCTACGAGCCGGGCGAAGGGTGAGGCTTCGATGGCAGGCATGACCGCCTTGGTCGCAACAAGCGATCGGCCGCCCAGCACACCGAACCCAACGGGCTGGCTCACCGCTGCGTCATGAGAGGTTGCTTCATGGGAGCGAGACCAGCGTGCCGCCCTCGGCACCGGAGCGGTGCGCCGCCTCGAGCACAGCGACGACATCTCGGCTTTGTTCGGGGAGCACCGCCAACGGTTCGCCGAGGATGAGGTGGTCGGCAAGATTGCGGTGGAAGCCCCAGCCGGGGTGCGGGGCCGGTGGGAGCTGCGACGAAACGAGGCCGTAGTTCGGCTCGTAGCGAACGAGCTCGAGATCGACAGGTGCTTCCGCGTGGTGGTGATAGTCGTCGAGATGGCCTCGGCCTGCTTCCAGGCGTTCGTTGCGAAGTGGCCGATAGTGCCCTTCGATGGTGCCCTCAGTGCCCTGCACGTAGAACTTCGGACGTCGGATGGCGGCGATGTCGCTTTGGCGGAACGTGGCTTCACGACCGTCGGCCCACTGCATCCAGACCGAGAGTTGATCGACGTTGCTGGTGTCGTTCCAGACCCTGGTGTGGGCGCTGCACAGCACATTGACTGGCGAGTCGCCGTAGATGCGGAGGATCCAGTCGATGTGGTGGGATCCCCAGTCGTACACGGCGCCGCCCGAGATCGTGTCCTCGGAATGCCAAGCGCGGCATGGATGCTCGAAGCTGCCGACAAATGTCTCCAGGTTGAACACGTCGCCCAGCAATCGACGGTCGACCGCTCGCTGCAGGGCGAGGAAATCGCGGTCCCAGCGGCGTGACTGGTGGACGCTGATGATGCGTTCGTTCTCGCTGGCGACGCGGATCAGCTCGTCGGCCTGAGCGACCGTGAGGCACATGGGTTTCTCGACAACGACGTGTTTGCCGGCCCGCAGAAGCTCGAGCGCCAGCTCGGCGTGATGGACGGGGGGAGTGGCAACGATGGCGATTTCGACGTTTTGGTCGGCGGCTGCTCCGGTTGCCGAGTTGTAGACGGCGAGGTCGGGGAAATCGAGCTTGGCTGCATCGAGGCGATCGGGTGAGGTGTCGACGGCTGCAGCGAGTCGGAGGCCTTCGGTCTCGGTGCAGGCGAGACCGTGCATGTAGCCCATGCCGCCGAACGGACCGTAGCCAACGACGGCAACGCCGAGGTCGGTGGTCTGTTGGGGCGACGGAGCGGCGAGGAGCCGACGGATGAAGGTGCCGACGACAGGGTGGGCGAGCGTGGCCTCGAGGTCGGTGGTGCCGATCGTGACGACTCGGCCGGCGCCAAGGGGGCGAACACAGATGACCGGCCGGTGTTCGAACCGGATATTGCACGTGGCAGCGACGGCGGCAGTGCCGTTGAGCGGTGCCAGGGTGCGCAGCGCGGTGGTGAGCGCCACTTCGCCATCGAGCCTGGCTCGTTCTGGGCGATCGCCGAGTGTGACGAACCATTCGCTGCGGTCGAACTGGGAAGTGACGGTGACTCCGGTCAGCGCCGAGGCCTGTTCGTCTCCTGGCTGGGCCACGACGAGGACCGCGCCCCCGGCCTCTGCGCGAGAGACGAGATCGGCGATCCGATCGGGGTCGACATCCCCCGCTCGTTGATCGAACACGACGTATCCGGCGGTTGCAGTTGACACCATGAGAGCACGCTAGTAGCCGACCTTCGGCCGCCCTTAGCCGGGCGTTATTTCTCACCGGCTACATTTGCTCCATGTTCGGGGCCTCTGACAGTTCAATCTCCTTCGGTCGAATCGCCGGCGCCCCCGTCCGTATCGGGCCCGGGTCGGTCCTGGTTGCCGCGTTCTTCGCATACAGCCTCGGCTCACAGTGGATCGACCGGGGCGACACGGTCCTGGTCGTCATCGTCGCCACGCTGACCGGCATCGGGTTCATGGCGTCGATCCTCGCTCACGAGGCCGGCCACGCAATCGTTGCCAAGCGAAACGGCATCAATTCCCGCGAGATTCGCCTGTCTTTGTTCGGCGGTGTTGCCGCTCTCGAGCGTGGTGCCCCGACCCCAGCCGCCGAGATGAAGGTTGCCTTCGCCGGACCCGCAGTGAATCTGCTCGTCGCAGCCGGAGCGCTGGGCGGGGCGCTGGCTCTCGGCCAGTCCAACGGCTCCTCCGTTCCGCTCGATGCGCTCATCTGGATCGGCGCGATGAACCTGATTCTTGGTGGTTTCAACCTCCTTCCCGGTCTGCCGCTCGACGGTGGGCGGATCCTCACCGGATTCCTCTGGCGACGTCGCGATGACCGGGGTGCCGCAGTCCGCACCACGGCCAAGGTCGGCCGGATACTGGCCTACCTCGCCTTCGCCTTCGCGGCCTACGAGTTCTTCGTTGCGAATTCACCGTTTGGCCTCTACACCGCCTTCATCGGACTGATCCTGCTTCGAGGGGCCGATGGTGAACTGGCCAGGGCCACGTTGGTCGACCAGGTTCGTGGCCGCACGGTCAACGATGTCGCTCGTTTCCAACCACCGGTGATCAACGAGACCGTGAACACCGCATCCGCTCGAGCCCTGCTCCCGTCGCCCGACGTTCGCCGCTGGGCGATCGTCACCGACGACGACGGCATCGCTCGCGGCCTGCTCGATCTCGCCGGGCTCGATCGAGTGGCAACCACGGACGGCACGAACCCCGTGTCCGAAGTGATGGTGCCCCTCGATCAACAACGTGCCGCGTTCCAGACCGAGACACTCGAGGGCGTGATCGATCGCGGCGTCATGGTCCCGTTCGTGGTGATCGATGCTGAGTGGCATCCCGTGGCGATCGTCGACTCTGTGAGCGCGATCCAACCCGTCTGAGCTGGACGGCGCCCAATCGGGAATGCCAGGGTCGTGTGATGGAAACGATCGATCTCATTCAGTCCATCAGCTCTGCAACGAACACCTTCGGCTCCGCCTTCTATTTCGACCCGGCGACGCTGGCGAAGGGGAA
>CAZYLX010000353.1:0-4456 GCA_964648595.1 uncultured Acidimicrobiaceae bacterium | reverse complement strand
CTCGACCTCGAGGCGATGTGGCAGGACATCCGAACAGCAGTGGCCGCGGGACGACAGATGTATGTGGTCTGCCCCCTCATCGACGAATCCGAGAAGATCGAGGTGGCATCGGCCGAAACAATCTTCGAACGACTCCAACTGGTCGAGCTTTCCGAACTGCGGCTCGGTCTGCTGCACGGCCGACAGAAGCCAGACGAGAAGGACGCAACGATGGACGCGTTCCGGGCCGGTGATCTCGACGTGTTGGTCGCCACCACGGTGATCGAGGTCGGCGTCGACGTCCAGAACGCCACGGGCATGGTGATCCTCGATGCCGACCGCTTCGGGATTGCTCAACTCCATCAGCTCCGTGGCCGAGTTGGCCGCGGCCATCACGCGTCGACCTGTTGGCTTGTCGGTGAAGCAGCAACGCCCGATGGCGAGGCCCGTCTGCAAGCTCTTGTCGCATCGACCGATGGGTTCGAGCTGGCCGAAGTCGATCTCGATCTGCGCGGAGAGGGAACGATCTTGGGGGAACGTCAGAAGGGTCAGAACGATCTGAAGCTGGCGTCGCTGCGGACCGACCGGGCGGTTGTCGCAGAGGCTCGGAACACCGCCATCGAGTTACTCGATGCTGATCCAGGCCTCGCCGCCCACCCGGGCCTCGCCGGCGAACTCGAGCTCTTCCTCGACCCAGAAGAAGCCGAGTTCCTTCTCAAGGGCTAGTAGTCATCACCTGCATCGCCGATGACGATGTCCCAACGGTCGAGGCAGTCCCTGCAGCGATAGGGGAGAACGGTCCCTGGGTCGAGCGGGCCGTCTTCTGGGAACCAGCCGAGGGGATAGCAGGGGCCACCGCAGTCGACGCAAATGATCTCGGCGTCAGGCATCGTCATGAGAGGAGCGCGGTCATTTGGAGGAAGACTGCCATCGCCGGGACCCTGTCATGAGCTGCACGCTATACCGTGCGGCCATGCGCGTGATCGCCGGTTCGGCCCGAGGCCGAAAGCTCGTGGCCCCCGAAGGTCGAGGTACTCGGCCCATCACCGACCGAGCAAAGGAAGGGATCTTCAACATGCTCGGGCCGATCATCGAGCTCGATGACTGTCGCGTGCTCGACCTCTTCGCCGGCAGCGGATCGTTTGGCATCGAATGCCTGAGTCGGGGCGCGGCCCACGTCACCTTCGTCGAGAGGAATCGCGCCGCAGCGGCCATCATCCAGCAGAATCTCGAAGCTGTCGGTTTCACCGACCAGGCCACGGTGCTGACCACCGGGGTCGAAAGCGTCGTTCGTACGGTGGCCGCCGTCGAGCTGGCGTTCTGCGATCCGCCGTACGCCGACGATGTCTGGGCCGACCTCCTGCCCCGGATCCGGGCCGAAGTCGTCGTCGGCCACGCCGAGTTCGAGATCCCGCTCACGGCCGAGTGGGTCGAGCTCAAGCGGCGACAGTACAGCCGGGCCAGAATCGTGATCGCCGAACGAGCCGACGCTCTCGACTGATCGTCACACCCGCCGTCGCAACCCACGACTAACGTCTCGGGCGATGGCCGTCGCCCTCTATCCCGGATCCTTCGACCCCGTGCACAACGGTCACCTGACGGTGATTCGTCATGCCGCCGCGCTCTTCGACCGTGTTGTCGTAGGGGTGGGTCACAATCCCGAGAAGCCCTCCGGACTGTTCACTCCGAACGAGCGAGTCGACATGATCCGAGCCGAAGTCGCTGACATCGATGGGGTCGACGTCGAGCTGTTCAGTGGACTCGTGACAAGCGCCGCAGAAACGTTCGGTGCCGACTGTCTCCTCAAAGGCCTGCGCGGCGGATCCGACCTCGACGTCGAGATGCAACAGGCTCACATGAACGCGACCACCGGTGGTGTTCCAACCATCTTCGTCCCGGCAACCGGATCCTCCGCCTTGGTTGCCGCTACCTATATCCGTCAGATCGCAGCCATGGGCGGCGATGTCTCTGACGTTGTTCCCCGTTCTGTCCACATCGCTCTCACTGCGAGGTTCTCCGATGGCTGATTTCTTCGATCAAGAAAATCCCCGAGCGTTCATTCGCGCTGTTCCCGACCACGGCGACGAGTTCGTCGGCGAACCCGTCATCGAGGCCGACCCGTACCGCGTCCCGGCCGTTGACGACGTCCTTGGTCAGGCCATCGAGGACATCGTGGCGGCCAAGACGGCCCCGATGTCGGCACTGGCCAAGATCAATCGCGATGAGATCCTCGATCTTCTGGAGGCAGCACGAGACCAGCTGCCGGATGAACTCCGCCGAGCCCGTTGGCTGTTGAAGGAGAGAGAGGAGTTCCTCGCCCACTCGGAGCGAGAGCGCGACGCCATCATCGAACAGGGTCGCCAACAGGTCGCCCGCATGGTCGAGCGGCAAGAGATCGTTCGAGCGGCAGAAGACAACGCTCGGGCGATCATCGAGAAGGCAAAGGCGGAGAGTCGAACGCTGATCCGCCAGACCGAGGACTTCTGCGACAAGAAGCTGGCGACCTTCGAGTTGCTGCTCGAGCGCACAGGAGAGACGGTGGCCAAGGGCCGTTCCCGCTTGCTTGGTGAGGCCGCCGTCGACCCTTCGTCGATCGATCTCACCGAGGAGATCGAGATCACCGGCCACAGTGACGCTGACGTTCACGAACGACTTTGATCCATAACGGCTCTCACCCGGAACGGCTCTGACCCGGTTTGCCATATCCTGCACCCGGTGAGTGCGAGCGGGAGTCACGAGCGAAAGCCAACGGTCAAACACGAGATCAACGTCTCGGACCTCCGACGCCGTCTCGGCGAACGACGAGTTGTGCCGATCGATGTGTTGCTGCCGGTTCTCGAGGTGGTCGCCACTCGAACCCTCGGTGAGCCGATCACGGGTGAGGTCACCGTTCAGTCGATCGAACGTGGTGTCACGCTGATCGGCGTTGTCGACGTCGCATGGGAAGGCGAGTGTCGGCGCTGCCTCGAAGCAGTCGACGGTCGCGGTCGGGTCGAGATCATGGACATCTACCAGGTCGGCGCACCGGACGACGTCGACGAGATCACCGAGTTGATCGACGACACCATCGATCTGATTCCCCTCGTTCGAGATGCTGCGTTGCTTGGGCTCCCCTTGGCTCCGCTGTGTCGAGCTGACTGCGCCGGCCCCGACCCCGATCGTTATCCGACCATGACCGAGGACGAGATCGAACGGGCAGCGGCGTCTTCTGAGAAGCCGCCCGATCCGCGCTGGTCCGCGCTCGGCGACCTCGACCTCAGAGATTGACGTCATTCCCGTCGTTCAGTGGAGTCTGTCACGCAGGGTGGCAGCGGGTGACGGGGCGGTACACTCACTCCTTCGTGCCCACCCCGGGCTTCCACGTCGCCTCACGCTCCAGGATCACTCATGGCCGTTCCAAAGAAGAAGACCTCCAAGGCCAAGACCCGCAGCCGCCGGGCATCGAGCTGGCAGCTGTCCGCTCCCGCCAAGGCCTCGTGTGACCATTGCGGTCAGACCAAGCTGCCGCACCGGGTCTGCTCGAGCTGTGGTTGGTACAAGGGTCGTCAGGCCGTCGACGTCGGTTGATCCGGCGCTGTTCGCCTGTCCTTGCTCGGCAACGGCACAGGCTGAACACCCTCTCGTCATCATCCCATGACTGATTCCCGTCTCCCCGTGGCCGTTGATGCCATGGGTGGCGATGATGCTCCTGCGTCCATCGTCGCCGGAGCTCGGATCGCCGCTGAAGAGCTCGGAGTCCCCGTGTTGTTGGTTGGCGACACTGATCAGCTCGGCGACGTCGGTGACCTGCCGATCAGGCATGCGTCCGAGGTGATCAGCATGGATGATGAGCCTGCAGCCAGTGTCCGGAAGAAAAAGGATTCGTCGGTCGTACGCGCGGCGGAAGCGGTGCGAGACGGTGAGGCTTCTGCCTGCTTGAGCGCAGGAAACACCGGTGCCGCGATGGCTGCCTCCTTGCTTCGCCTAGGTCGAATCCGCGGCATCAGCCGGCCGGCCGTTGCCGTTCCGTTCCCCGTACTCGGATCGACGCCAACGACGCTCCTCGACTGCGGGGCGAATGCCGAGGCTCAGCCGGAATGGCTGGTGCAATTCGCCCAGCTCGGAACGGTTTATGCCCGCACTCGATTCGGCATTGAGCAGCCTCGCGTTGCGGTGATGACGATCGGTGAAGAGGCAGGCAAGGGCAACGCCCTGGTCAAGGCGGCGTGTGATCTGCTGGCCGAGGAATCATGGACCGCAGCTTGCGGAGCCACCTACGTCGGCAACGTCGAAGGTCGCGACCTCATGACCGGTGAAGCCGACGTGATCGTGTGCGACGGATTCACGGGCAACATCATCCTGAAGTCGGTGGAAGGCGGTATCGGCATCGCCCTCGCCGCCATTCGTGCCCAGCTCGAGAACATCCCCGGCGCCAACGACTCGTTCGGCGACCTCTACGACGAGCTCGATCCCGATACTCGTGGTTCAGCGATGCTTC
>CAZYLX010000352.1:0-4463 GCA_964648595.1 uncultured Acidimicrobiaceae bacterium | reverse complement strand
AGAACGCGAGTAATCGAGGAGAGCCTCGACCGACGCTTGGGCCGCGACGACATCGACCTCTGCGTTCGCCGTGTTCAGTCGGGCCCGCAGGGCCGAGCCTGGTGGCGGCTCGCTCCGACGTTCCGCTTCGGTGAGCGCTAGGGCGATGAAGTTTCGAGCAGCATCGAAGTCACCGCCCACCCACGAGGCCATCGCAGCAACGCCGAAGAGTTCCGGCAGTCGTTCGAGCTCGCTGCCAGTCCGGCGACTTCCGAAGGCGTCGGTGCCGCGATCGACAGCGGCGACGACATCCAGCGCCCAGAGTTGCTGGCCGCGGTCGAGGCGTAGGAAGGCATGATCCCATGATGCGATAGCCATGGTTGCCGCATCGTCGAGTCGGTCGTTGCTGAGCGACCACTGGAAGGCGGCCCGCAGCTGACTGGACACAGCTCCGATTCTCGCAACGGTCTGCTCCTCGTCGCGTCCCCGCCATCGTGGTTCCGCCCACTCCAAGAGGTTGCGGAATGCCGAGGCATGGCGCTCGTTCGTCGTTGTCAGCAGGCCATCTGCCTCGAGCAGATCCTGCGCATGCAAGCGGACCGTCTCGAGAGCACGGAACGAACGGCCGACGCCGACACCACCGTTCATCGACACCTTGAGGAGCGAGTGTTCGGTCAGCGTCTCGAGGCTGGCACTGGTGGTTGCCTCGTCGGTGTCGAGCACCGCGGCAAGATCTCGGACGGTGAACGGGCCCCGCATTGTTGCCAGCGCGCAGAACGCCGTTCGTTCGGTGTCATCGAGCAGTTTCACCGAGCCATCGAGTGCCACCCGCAACGAGCGATGGCGCTCGTCAGTTCCCCGAAACCGTTCGAGACCGTGGAGTCCCTGGTCGAGGTCGAGCAGAATCTCGTCTACTCCCTTGGTTCGTAGTAGTCCGGCCCCGAGTTCGATCGCCAACGGCAGACCATCGAGACGATCGACCAGTGCGTTCGCCGCCCGGGTGTCGATTGGCTGATGAGTCTCGCCGCCGAAGGCGCGATCGAGCAGGAGATGGCGGGCGTCGTCGTCGGCCAACGGCTCGACCGAGATCACGGTTTCGGCATCGATGTCGAGGGGAATTCTGCTGGTGGTCAGGATGCGCAGGTCGTTGGCCGCCTTCAGCAACGCCCCGGCGAGCGAGCCTGCGGTCTCGACCAGATGCTCGCAGTTGTCGAGAACCAACAGCGTCGACCGGGTGCGTAGTGTGTCGGCGATCGCCTCGACGAGGCCGTGCTCCCTGTGAACGCCCAGCTGTGAGGCGAGTTCACCGACCAGTGATTCCGGTTCGTGAATCGCGAGATCAAGCCACAACGAGCGTTCGTCTTGCCGCCGCTGGACGACGTGGGTTGCCAGCTTTGTCTTGCCGACCCCAGCAGTACCGATGAGCGAGACGAGCCGGTACCGGTCGAGCCGGGCGTCGATTTCGTCGAGCAGTGCGTCCCGGCCGACGAGCGGCGTTGCCGGTGCCGGTACGACCGCCATGTTCGCCGAAAGAGAGGCGACGAGATCATCGACCGCGAGCGAAGGCGGAGTAGATGACCGCGGTCGATTGCTGCCGAGCAGGGCTGGATCCTGCGCCAGAATGGCCGCTTCGAGCTCGACCAGGGCCGGACCGGGAACCAACCCCAGGTCCTCGGCGAGTGCGCTGCTGGCCCGCTGATACGTGCGGAGAGCTTCGGCCTGCCGGCCGGTGCGGTAGAGGCCGAGCATGAGCTGGCCCCATCGGTGTTCGCGATAGGGCGATGCTGCGGCCAGGTCGGTGGCGACGACCACCGCTTCCTCGTTTGCACCGTCGGCCAGAAGTGCATCGACCAACAGCTCCTCGGCCTCGTCGTGAATCTCGGCAAGTTGGGCTGATTGTCCCCGCAGCGCGGGGGCATCGGTGAGGGGCTGGAACGGGCGACCTCGCCAGAGAGCGAGGGCGCCCCGCATCCCCACAACGGCGGCTGCTGCATCGCCGCCGGCGAGGCTGCGCCGTGCCTCGTCGATGCCGGTTCGGAATTGGTGGTCGTCGAGGACGCTCAAATCGACCGCCAGTCGGTACTGGCCGCCCTCGGCAACGATTGCCTCGCCGGGCACCCCGTCGAGCTTGTCCCTCAGTCGGGTGATCACCACTCGCAGGCCTGTTGATGCCGATTTTGGTGCGTCGACACCCCACACCATGTCGACGAGTGCATCGATCGACGCTGCAGCTGGGGCCACGGCGGCCAGGAGGCTCAGGACCTCGGCTTGCTGGCCCGACAACACCCGCAATTCACCAGAGGCGGCGCGCACCGCAACGGGCCCCAGGATGAGGATCGATGGATGCGCGGCACCGGGCTGTTCGGTGGAGGGGTCTACGTGCGGTGAGGAGGGAGGGTCGGCCACGGTGGTGAGGGCGCAACCGATGGCCCGGTGCGCGTTGTTTGATCGTACGGCAGGTGATCTCCAACCAACGAGCCCGGACAGCTCCGAGTCGTGACAACAGCCGGCGCCTTGCTGTCGACATCCACAGCGGCCACCTGGTTTGTGTATCGGGAGTTGCTGGTGCCCGGCGGAACACTGGCCACCCTGGGGACCGCATGGATGGCGTGGCGGTTGCGACCCGACGAGATCTGTGTTCGGACGTTTCTCCCTGGAACGATTTCGATCGGCATGCTCAGCCTTTCGTGTGGCAATCACGACTGCACTGAACGGGGACGCCGTCGTCGGCGAGCGCATCGAGGAATTCCGATTGGGCTGGTGGTCAATGACGGCCGTCATGAGCATCGGCCCGTGCTGCTGTGGTGGTCCTACCGGCCAGGGACCACCGACGATGTGCTCTCTCCAGATCAGACAGCTTGTGTACTCCTGGGCCGACTCATCCCTCGATTTTCGCTGTCGATGCTTTATCGGAAGGGATCAGCAACTCAGGAGGTCGGTGTGAAGAGGAGTTCAGATGAGGTCCGTCCTCACCGGAAGGTCGGCGTTCTCGGCGCGACTCTCTTGGCGCTGATGGCTGCGGTGGTTGGTCTCGGGGTGCTGTCCCTGACGTCGATCCAACGCGAATTCGAGACGTTCGCCGAGGAGGATTTCCCGGCCTTCAACAATCTGCTGCACGTCGACCGCGACCTCTTCCGAGCCCAACGGGCCATCGAGACCGCTTTCCTGACCGAAGACCTCAACCGCCGCGAAGCGGCCGTTTCCGAGCACAGCTCCCAGGTTGAACGCACCGATACCCGGTGGGCCAGCTACGTGGACGTGGCCCACGACAGCCAACCGGAACAAGCTCTTCAGCGCGCCTATGCAGAACACCGACCTCGGTGGCTCGATGCCACCTCCAGCCTCGCAACGCTGGCGAACGATGGCCACGTGGTGACTGACCCCGACGTCATACGGGCGCTCGAGGATTCTCAGATCCACTTCGAACGTCTGCGGGGCACCGTTCACGAGCTCGAAGAAGACTTCTACGAGCCGTTGGTCGAGCACGGGACAGACGTCGGCCAGTTCGACGCCCGACTCCTGCTCCTCATCCTGCTTGCTGCGGGTCTTTCCGTCGGGGGTGTCGCCTCCGTCGCCGCCGTGCGGGCAACAAAACGCCAGTACCTGGAACTGCGACAACGCGAACTGAACAAACGATTCCGCTCCTTGGTCGAGAGCGCCCAAGACGTGATCACCGTCGTGTCAAGCACGGACGCGTTGACCGTGATGAGCGCAGACCTGGGTGGATTGGAAACGGTCAGTCTGATTCCGCAACCATCAACTGTTCGTGAGCTGCTGGTCGAGCCCGCGTACGAGGTCTGGGCTGCGGCCGACCGCATCGTTCTGAGAGATCACACCTCCCGTTCGATCGAGATCGAGACCGCTCGCAGAGATGGAACCAACATCTATCTCGAGGCTCAGGGATCACCAATGACTGATGACCCGACACAACGAGTGTGGGTCTGGCGTGACATCACTTCCCGCAAGGAACTCGAGCTCCAACTGAGTCATCAGGCCTTCCACGACCCGCTCACTGGTGTAGCGAACCGATCACTGTTCCATGACCGGGTCGAGCACGCTCTGACCATTGCCGCTCGGTCGGCGAAACCGGTGTCGGTGCTGTTCTGTGACCTGGACGACTTCAAGACGATCAACGACTCGCTCGGCCACAGCCACGGAGATGATCTCCTCAAGACCATCACGAAACGAATGACCACCTGTGTCCGAGCCAGTGACACCCTCGCTCGTCTCGGTGGCGATGAGTTCGCGATTCTGCTCGAAGACGCAGACACCGACGTGGCTGCCGGCCTCGCGGAACGGATACTCAGCGTCGTCTCCTATGAGGTCGACGTGGCTGACCGCAAGATCTTCCCATCGATCAGTGTTGGCATCGCCACCGCGGTCGTCGGGACGACCACCGAGGAACTGTTGCGCAACGCCGATCTGGCCATGTACGCAGCGAAGAACTCCGGCAAGGGACATGCCGAGATCTACCAGGACCAGAT
>CAZYLX010000351.1:0-4473 GCA_964648595.1 uncultured Acidimicrobiaceae bacterium | reverse complement strand
CAAGAGCTGATCGAGAAGGCTGCTGCGTTCAGCGTCATTGCAGAGAGCTCGCCGGCAACCGGCAGTGGTCATCCGGTTCCTGCATGGCACATGATCGGGGGGCTGCAGCGCAACAAGGTCAAGAAGCTGGCAGGAGTTGTGTCGGTCTTCCAGACGATCGATCGAATCGAAGTTGCGCTGGAGGTGGCGAAGCGGGCGCCCGAGGCCTCGGTGTATGTACAAGTGAATACGACTTCCGAGGATCAAAAATCCGGTTGTACCCCAGCGTCGACTGGGGAGCTGGTCGTTGCGTGCCGCGCCGAGGGCCTCGAGGTTTCCGGCCTGATGACCATCGGGCCGACAGATGGATCGGACCCGACACCAGCGTTCGAGGCCCTGCGGGCATTGGCTGACGCGACCGGCCTGTTCGGACTGTCGATGGGTATGAGCAGCGACCTCGAAGCTGCCATCCGTTGCGGTTCCACCATGATTCGGGTGGGGTCTGCTCTCTTCGGTCCGAGGCCGACTAACCTGTGACGAGCGTCGGCCGGACGGATGGCCCAAGCTCGATGGGATCTCAATGTTCAAGAACGTGATGGTGGCGTTGGGGCTCGGACCTGACGAGGACTACGACGACCGCTATTTCGACGATGACGAAGCCGTCGATTTGAACGACCCCGACCCTCGTGAGGAACGACCCGACGACCGAGCTTCGGGTCAGACCGGTCAGTTTGCACCGTCGGCCGAAGCCGGCGGGCGTTCGACAACAGGCACCGTTGGTGCCGTGCGAGCGATCCGGCCAGTTGCCGCTGATGAGGAACCGTCGTTCACCGTGCGTCCGATCTCTCGATCCGACGACGAGATCGAGGCGGTGACACCCGTCGTTGCGTCCAAGCCACGAAGCATCGCCCCCCAGTCCTTTGGTGATGCGAAGGTCTTGGCCGATGAGTTCAAGCGTTCGAGCCCTGTCATCATGCAGCTGACAGACGTCGACCGCGAACTTGCCCGCCGCCTGATCGACTTCGCCAGTGGTGTTTGCTACTCGCTCGGTGGCTCGATGGAGAAGCTGGCGAATAACGTATTCCTCTTGCTTCCCAAGGGCACAGAGGTGTCTGCCGACGAGCGGCGCCGTATCGAAGAACGCGGCTTCGATCGCTGAGCGCTGCTCATACTCGACAACCGATTTCAGATCACGGTTGGGTCGCTCGACTCGGCCGCTTTGCGGAGTAGCCTCACGCCATGCCTGGTTCGAATGAAAAGCTCCGCGTCCTGCGTCGGATCCCTGAGATCCGATTCGACGAGGAACTACGTGGCTACAACAAGCATCAGGTCGATCGAGTGCTCGAGAACCTCGCTCCGCTTGCGGACGAAGTCGACACACTCATCGACCGTCTCGGGGAAGCCGAGCGGCGGGCCGCTGCGGCCGAAGCTCGGGTCATGGAAGGCGGTGGGCCGGCTCCTGTCCCGCAGCCGCCTGTTGCGCCGACACCGGTCGCACCGTCTCCGGAGAACTTCGATGAGACGCTGAGCAAGACGCTGCTGCTCGCTCAGCGCACTGCCGACGCCACGGTGCTGGAAGCTGAGGAGACCGCCGCCACCATGAAGGGCGAGGCCGAGGCTGAGGCTGCTGCCACCCGGCAATCGGTCGAGCAAGAAGCTGCGGCCATGCGCACGAGCACCGCGGATGAGCGCAATGCGTCGATTGAACAGGCAAATGGTGAAGTTGCGGCCATGATCGACGCAGCTCGAGCCACGATCGGTGCGAAGGTCACTGAGGCCGAAGCCGAGCTGGCAGACACGCACGCTTCGACTCGCGACGACCTGATCGACCAGATCGGATCACTCGAAAGCGCTCGAGATGCACTGGCCTCTGATCTCGAGCAATTCGAGGGTCACCTCGCGGCTCGCCGAGAAGTGATTCGCACCGCCATCACCGAACTGTCCGAGGTCGTCGAGGATCCCGAGCGTTTGCGAACGGTCATGCCTCCCACTCCCATCGCACGAGAGGACGACCTTCCCGCTGCCGAACCCGTGTCGATCGAGGTCGTGTCGCTCGACACGCTGGCCGCTCAGGTTGCCGACGATGCCGAGTCACAAGGGGTGTTGTCCCCAGATCTCGACTCGTCGGGCGAAGCAGGTGCGGGAACGTGGGCCGATGGCGACACGAGCTGGTCGGATCCGGATGAGTCTTGGGATCAGTCTCCGGTCGATGACGATGCGCTGTCCGCAGGCCTGCTGATCGAACCCGTGGCTGACCAACTCGAAACGTCGGTCGACGACAGTGAGCCGACCCAGGCCATACCGGTCGTCGATCCACTTCCCGACGCCCCGTTCGAGTCTGACATTGCCACTCCGGCCGACGAAGAACTCCCAACACGCGCCACCATGGACGATCTCGCACCCGATGATCTGGACCGCTCGAGCGACGATGCCACGAGCGATCCCTTTCTCGACGAACTCCGTCGGGTGACCTCGGACGACGACGACGATGAAGCGCTCAGCAAGTTTCTCACTGATGCCGACGGCGAGGACGACGGCAAGGGTGGATGGTTCGGCCGTCGCAAGTAGAGCTGGCGTCGCTCAGACGGCGCGGGCCAACCGAATGCTCATCGGGACGCCATCCAGCTGCGCGCTGGCCACGAAGTCACCGTTGCCAGCTCCTTCTGGGTCCTGAACATCGTCGGTGATTTCCATCGAGGTCGCCAGGACGGCGTTTGCCAGGAAGTCCTGATGTGCGGTGAGTGCCGCAGCGGTGTCTGGACCGATCCCGATCGAGAGGCGGATGCGGTCCGTCACGTCGAGGTCGGCATCCTTTCGAGCCTGTTGGATCAGACGGACGGCATCGCGAGCTAGGCCTTCAGCGGCCAGCTCGTTCGTGACCTCGGTATCGATGACGACGAGGGCGTCGTTTCCTGGCAGCGGAGCAGCGGCGACACCTTCGAGCGGATCGAGCTTCAGCGTGAACTCTCCGTCACCGAGCCTGTGGCCGCCGACCGTCACCGAGCCGTCGTCGTTGGATGTCCAGTCTCCTGCCTTGGCCGCGGCAAACACCGCCTTCAT
This sequence comes from uncultured Acidimicrobiaceae bacterium, assembly GCA_964648595.1. Lineage (GTDB taxonomy): Bacteria > Actinomycetota > Acidimicrobiia > Acidimicrobiales > SZUA-35 > SZUA-35. Next base: position 1,434 of record CAZYLX010000351.1, on the reverse strand, counting down.
GTCTGGCCCGAGTTTGGGCCCCAACACGCGTCCGTCTGGCTGCAGACGGAAGGTCCCGAAGTCGGTGACCTCATTGGAGAACAAGACTTCCTTGACATTGATCTCGTCGGCCAGCAGATCGACGAACGGTGTGATCGATGCGGCTCCGTGACCGGCAACCGTTGCCGATGCCAGCGGCAAGCGGACGCGGAGGCCCCGGTCCTCTCGGAGGGACAATGCCGCCGAGGCCGCGTCCCGGAGACGATCCATCGCTGACGCGAGCTCGCGATCGAGTCCGAGCTCGTCGGCATCGGGCCAACTCTGGAGATGGACCGACGGGGATTCGACGCCCGTCGGTGTGATCCCGACCCAGATCTCCTCGGCGATCATCGGAAGGTACGGGGCGATCACCCGGGAAAGCGTGTGAAGGACGGTGTAGAGCGTGTCGACCGCGTCCTCGGTCTCGGCCCGATCGGTGTCGGTTCCCCAGAATCGATCACGCGAGCGGCGGATGTACCAGTTGTTCAGCGCATCGAGGAAGCCTTGGATCGCGACCGCTCCGCCGGCGAGGTCGTAGGCATCGAGACGGTCGGTTGTTGCCTCGACCAGCTCGGCGGTCTTGGCCAGGATGTACCGGTCGAGGACATTCGCCGAATCGGTTCGAAGGCTCGCCGTGTGGTTGCTCGCGTTCGCGTACAGCACGAAGAAGGAGTACGCATTCCAGAGCGGCAGCAACACCTGGCGCGTCACCTCATCGATCGCCTGGTCGCTGATGCGAGCGTCACCGCCGCGGACAATGTTGCTCGACATGAAGTACCAACGAAGGGCGTCGGATCCCTGCTTGTCGAAGACTTCGCTCGGCTCGGTGTAGTTGCGGAGCTTCTTCGACAACTTGGTGCCGTCTTCGGCAAGAAGCACGCCGTGGCAGATGACGTTCTGGAAGGCTGGTCGGTCGAAGAGGGCACCGGCGAGAACATGCAAGGTGTAGAACCAGCCGCGGGTCTGGTTGATGTACTCGACGATGAAATCCGCGGGGAAGTGCTCCTCGAACCATTCGGCGTTCTCGAAGGGATAGTGGACCTGAGCGAAGGGCATCGAGCCACTCTCGAACCAACAGTCGAGTACCTCTTCGACCCTGCGCATTGTTGACTGGCCCGATGGATCGTCAGGGTTCGGTCGAGTCAGTTCATCGATGTGGGGACGATGGAGATCATCGGGACGAACACCGAAGTCCGCTTCGATCTCGTCGAGGCTGCCGTAGACGTCGAGTCGCGGAAAGTCGGGGTTGTCGCTCTTCCACACGGGGATCGGAGAGCCCCAGAACCGGTTTCTGCTGATCGACCAGTCGCGGGCGCCGGCCAGCCATTGGCCGAATCGTCCCTGTTGCACATGCTCGGGCACCCAATTGATGTCGTTGTTGAGCTCGATGAGGCGGTCGCGAATCGCGGTGACCTC
>CAZYLX010000350.1:0-4480 GCA_964648595.1 uncultured Acidimicrobiaceae bacterium | reverse complement strand
TCCTCGACGATGCACGGAGCTGCCTGTTTGAGGGGCCTCACGCGGAAGTCGAGAGATATGAGCGGCCCAGGGAAGATATCGTCAGAGGAGCCGGTTTTGTGTGTATGCGGTTCAAGGTCGACGGCAACGGTTCCGGAAAGACCGATGAGGGTTCGAATCGATTCCCTGCCCATCGTGTGCTCGCCGTTCCCGGCCAACTCCTCGACTTCACCGACAATCGCCTCATCGTTTCTGCCGTCGATGAGCAAGAACAGCAGCGCCGCCGCCAACACCACAACGGAGATGATGCCGTCCGTTGGGCTGAGCCCGTCCTGGACGAGGATGGCGAACAGGACCACAGCCCCGGTGGCGAGCGGCAACTCCTTCTTCAGAACGCGGGAGTCGATCGTGAGCGGAACGATGAGGGCCGCGGCCCCGAGGATGAGCGACAGATTCGCCAGATTCGAGCCAATGATGTTGCCGATCCCGAGATCGTCATCGCCCCGGCCGGCAGCGATGCCACTGACGACCATCTCTGGCGCGCTCGTTCCGAACCCGACGATCACGGCGCCAACGACGATCGGCGAGATCTTGAGCATCACGGCCAGACGGGCCGCTCCATCGACGAACTGATCTGCCGCGTTCGCCAGCAGCGCGATGCCGGCAATGAGTGCGACGGCGATGAGCATGGCGCGAGACTACGGGTCGGCTCGAGCGTTCAGTCCGGAGTCCGGTAGCCAGGGGGCGGAGCGAGCGCGGGATCGAAGGCGTCGCCATCGAGCTCATCGTCGCTGTCACCGTTGTCGGCAGCGCTCGCCAAGGCACCCGGAGGCGGTGCGATGCCGAGATCATCGAAGATTGAACCCTTTGCCGGCGCAGTGGTCACCGCTTGCCGAGCAGGCCGTTTCTTGGCCTCACGGGCTTTGCCGTCACCGACGTTGGCCTCACGAGGCGACGGTGCATCTTTCCTCGCTGGACTGAGATGAATGGTCGAGGTTTGGTCCTCGTTGGCCAACGACAGCTCGGCCTCGGACACCTCGGCCGGAGGGGCCGAGGCCGAACGAACAGCCGACGCTGGCGCAGGAGTCTGTGGCGGCGGGGCCGCCGCAGGTGGTGTCGCCCGGACCGGCGATGCTGCGGGTGCTCGCATGGCCGCAGGCCAGCGACCGGCATCGAGATCCTCTGACGTCATGAGCACGTCACGAGCCTTCGACCCGATCGACGGGCCGACGACGCCTCGCTCTTCGAGAATGTCCATCAAGCGTCCGGCCCGAGCGAAACCAACCCGGAGCTTGCGCTGGAGCATCGAGGTCGAGCCCAGCTGGGAGCGAACAATGAGCTCCATCGCCTGCAGTACGAGATCGTCATCGGAGTCGTCGCCCGTGGTGCCACCGGGGATGGCGGCTGCCGCTTCGGAGACCTCTTCCCCCAGGACTCGGGAGTCGAAGACCACCTCCGGCGCTTGTTTGCGCCAATGTTCGACGATGGTCTCGACTTCCTTTTCGGTCACCCAGGCGCCCTGGAAGCGGGCCGGTGTGCTCGTGGAGCCGTCGAGCAGGAGTCCGTCGCCTCGGCCGACCAAGCGTTCTGCGCCCTGCTGGTCGAGCACGACCCGGGAATCGGTGAGGCTGGAGACAGCAAACGCCAGCCGAGCAGGAACATTGGCCTTGATCAGGCCGGTGATCACGTTGGTGCTCGGGCGCTGGGTGGCGATCACGAGGTGAATACCGACGGCCCGCGCCTTCTGGGCGATGCGGCAGATCGATTCCTCGACGTCTCGAGCGGCAACCATCATGAGGTCCGCGAGCTCGTCGAGGATGATGACGATGTAGCTGAGCTTCTCCCGCTCCTTTTCACCGTCGGCGGTCGGCACCGGCGGGAACCGACCTTCCTCGACACCTTGGTTGTAGCCGTCGAGATCGCGCACATGAACGTCGCTCAGGAGGTCATAACGACGCTCCATCTCACGAACGGCCCAGGCCAGAGCGTTTGCCGCCTTCTTGGGATCGGTGACGACCTCAGTCAGCAGATGGGGCAGCCTGGCGTATTGGGTGAGCTCGACTCGCTTGGGATCGACAAGAATCAGTCGAACCTCATCGGGAGTGGAGCGCATCAGGATCGAGGTCAGCATCGAGTTGATGCAGCTCGACTTGCCCGAGCCGGTCTGGCCGGCGACGAGCAAGTGAGGCATCTTCGCCAGGTTGGCCATCACGGTCTTGCCGGTGATGTCGCGCCCGAGCGTGACCTCGAGCGGATGGGTGGCGTTGGCCGCCTCTTCTGAGAAGAGGAGGTCGCCAACGGTGATCATCTGGCGGCGGACGTTCGGCACTTCGACGCCGATGGCTTGCTTGCCGGGGATCGGGGCGAGAATGCGGACGTCGGGGGTGGCCATCGCGTAGGCGATGTCCTTGTGCAGGCTGGTGACGCGGTTGACCTTCACACCCGGGCCGAGTTCGAGTTCGAAACGACTGACGGTTGGACCAACCACCACGCCGACGAGCCGGGTCTCGACGCCGTGCTCGGCGAGCGCGTGCTCGAGCTGGCGACCTGTGCGTTCCACCGACGCCCGGTCGACATCTTGGCCTTCGCTCTGGACGAGGATGCCCATGTCCGGCAGCACCCAGTCGCCGCGGGCCGGCGTTGGGCGGAGCGCGGCGATGTCGGAGACAGTCACTACCTCAGGAATGTCGATGAACGGAGCGGCACGCTCGACAGGGGCTTCCGTGTCGATCATCTTCGCTGGTGTCGACTCGTCATTGTCGGCTGCAGCCCCTGAACGAAGATCGATATAGGTCTCCTGGTCGAAAAGTTCACCATCGATGACCGATGCACCGGAGCTGTCCGCAGCTACGGGAGGATGCTCGAGATCGAACATCGAATGCTCCGGGGCTGACTGCTGTTTCTCGGCCGTCGGCGCGTCCGGAACGACAGGGGCTCGATGTTGTTCACGCCAAACGGCGACCCGTTCCCTCACTCGAAGGCCGGTGTCAGCAACGAAGTCGGCGATCGGCACCGCTGAAAGGCTCGTGAGCAGAACGATCGCCATCAGCAACATCGCGACGGTGACGATCAGTTGACCCCAATAGCCGAAATAGCGTTCGAGGCTGCCGCCGGTGGCAACACCGAACCACCCTCCGCCTTTCAAGAGCGAGCCGGTGGACGATCCCCACCCCGGGCGACCGCCGACCATGTCGAGAACCGAGAACATGGCGACGATGACGAACGCATAGGCCGCCAGCTCGAGACGCGGTCGGTACTCAGCGCGTTTCTTCGGCTTGGTACGCAGCAAACGCCATCCGAAGAGGACAGCAAGGAGGGGCGCGAGCAGGCGCGCTCGGCCGACGACAGATCCGACACCAGATGCCAACAAGCGGCCGATCACCCCCGTTGCACCGGTGTAGAGAGCGAGGCCGAGGAGGAGTCCGAGAGCGATGAGGGCGATGCCCTTTGCTTCTCGGGCATTTTGGGCACGCTTCTTTGCCACGCTCGCCTTGGAAGGCCGTGGTGCAGATCGTCCACCCGTAGCTGCCCCTCGACCGGTCCGTGAGGATCGATTCGTTGTAGCCACAGTACGACAGAGCGTAGCGGAGCTTTCGCTGCCAGTGGTGAACACCCTCGCCAGTACCACAACTGGCGGTGCCGATCGTCGCTCCTGAAGCGGCTCGCACCACCAGTTGGGGGCGTTCGAGCAGTTGGGGCGTTAGAGCGTGTGGATCAGCGTTCGTCGCCTTCGTGGGCGCCAAGCACAACGGGGACGATCATGGGCCGCAATCGAGTCTTGTTACTGACGAAGCGACCGAGCGTCCGACGGGTGACACGCTCGATTTCCTGCCGGGTGAACACGCCCTTGGACAGCAAGTCTTCGACAGAATCGCGGACGGCGTGCATGGCGGTCTTCCGTAGCTCATCACCTTCGGGCCCATGGACCCAACCTCGGGTGATGATCTCTGGCTCACGCAGCAACGTGGCCTTTGGCCCGTTGATCCCGATGCTGATGACGGCCGAGACGAAGCCTTCGGTTCCGAGGATGCGGCGCTCGACCAAGACGCTCTCGTCGAGGTCGCCGAGGCTGCCGTGAACGTAGATGTACTCGGCGGGGACATCGTCACCGCGCTCCATACCGTCGTCGCTCAGGACTACCGATTGACCGTCTTGGCAGATGAGGATGTGATCGGCGGCGGTTCCCATTCTGGCCGCGATCTTGGCGTGGGTGGTCATGTGGCTGTACTCGCCGTGGACCGGTATGAACCACTCGGGCTGCACGATGGAGTGCATCACCCGGAGTTCTTCCGCTTTTGCGTGGCCGGTGGCGTGCACATTGTGGGTTCCGGAGTGGACGACCTCGGCTCCCTTGCGCAGCAGGCCGTCGATCACCCGCGACACACCAGTCTCGTTGCCGGGGATCGGATGCGAAGACAGGATCACACAATCCCCGTCGCGAATCGTGAGGAATCGTTGTCAACACCACCCAGCGACAAGCTGATACTTGAGCGCTTTCGCA
>CAZYLX010000349.1:0-4480 GCA_964648595.1 uncultured Acidimicrobiaceae bacterium | reverse complement strand
GACATCTCGGCCGCGTTTGGCATCCAGGCCGGTTCCTTCGATGTGTCGCGGACCGAGGCCGCGCTCACACCGGTGAGAGCCGATGCCGTTGTGGGCGCTGGTGTGATCCAGTTGTCCGGGGCCTTCCCCGATCAAGCGTCGGTCGATCAGTACATCTTGGCTGCCGAAACCATCTACGGCAGCGAGGGCGTGCAGGCGGCAAACGTCACGATCGACCGCGACACCACCCTCGGTGGGGCGACCTTTGGGATCTCGGGCCTGGTCGACGCCGGCGACACGCGAGCCACTGATTTCCAGGGCACGATTCTGGCGTTCTTCGGCGGCTCGAACGCCGATACCTCCGGTTTGGAGATCGACACGAGCCCAGAGGCCCTCGCCCGATTGGAAGAACGTCTGCGAGTCGAGGTCGCCAGCGAGCCGATTCTGTTTGCTTCTGGGCAGGCAACGATCGATCCGGCGAGTGACCCAGTGCTCGTTCGACTCGCCGAGGCGATCAACGCTGCGCCCGGCATCGATGTCGAGGTCGTTGGCCACACCGATGGTGAGGGCGCGGTGGAGATCAATCAGGAGATCTCTGAGCGAAGGGCGCAGGCCGTTGTTGATCGTTTGGTTGAGCTCGGCGTCGACCTGGAGCGGTTGCGGGCACGAGGTGCCGGCGAGTCCGAGCCGATCGCCGACAACGCGACCGAAGAAGGGCGGGCTCAGAACCGCCGCATCGCCTTCGAGTTCGACGGCGCCCCCTGACCTCCACCCCCTACCCACCAACCCCCGGATGTTGTGAGCGCAGCGATCAACTCCAAGTTCGCCGAACGCAAACCCCGGGTTTGTCACCCTCAGTTTCGCGGTGCTCAGCCCCCGGTTCGGCTTGCTCGACAAGGATGACCCATGAAGATCGCACGATTCACCGTGGCCAACAGCGAGCCGCAGCTCGGCTCCGTGGAGGGCGAGGAGATCGTCAGCCTCGGGTGGCTGGGCCTCGGTGATGACGTCGTGGCCGCCGCCATGCTCGACCCCGCCGAACGGGTCGAGGCCAGCGACGGAGCCGACCGATGGCCGCTGGCCGACGTCACATTGCTGGCTCCTATCGCGCGTCCTCCCAAGTTCTTGGCGATCGGACTGAACTATCGAGACCACATCGAAGAGGGCGGCCGGCCAGTGCCCGAGTTTCCGGTCGTCTTCAACAAGCAGACCTCGTGCATCAACGATCCCTTCGCCGACGTCCCGATCCCAGCAGCTGCGCCGGACCACGTCGACTACGAGGGGGAGCTGGGCATGGTCATTGGTCGCCGAGCCCGGGGTGTGTCACGGGACGACGCATCGTCGGTTGTCGCCGGCTACCTCGTTGTGAACGACGTCTCTGTCCGCGATTGGCAACGCAAGGCGCCGACCATGACGCTTGGTAAAAGCTGGGACGGCCACGGCCCCATCGGACCGTGGCTCGTGACGTCCGATGAGTTGCCCGATCCCCATGGTCTGGCCATGAAGACCTGGGTCAACGACGAACTCCGCCAGGACACGACCACCGATCAGATGGTGTTCGACTGTTGGGACCAGATCGAGACCATCAGCACGGTGTGCACCCTCGAGCCGGGCGACATCATCGCCACCGGGACCAGCAGCGGGGTGGCTGCCTATTTTGACCCGCCCAGATTCTTGCGTGACGGCGACGTCGTTCGCATCGAGATCGAGCGTGTCGGCACAATCGAGCATCGCTTCGTCGACGAGTCGAAGACAACCGGGGGCTGAGCACCGCGAAACTGAGGGTGACAAACCCGGGGTTTGCCTTCGGCGAACCTGGAGTTGATCGCTGCGCTCACAACATCCGAGGTTTGGCGTAGCTGCTTCAGTCGAGGGTGGCGTAGAAGGAGCGGAGGGTTTCGAATGCGAGCTTCTTTTCGCCCTCCTCGCTGACCAGACCCTTGCGGTTGTAACCATCCTGGATCCCCGGAAGGACCCGCATTGGCGTTCGGAAGTCCTTCAGGATCCACGGTGACATGCCGGCGCATTCGGTTTGTGCGCTGATCATCTCGATCTGAGCGTCGTACAGCGCGGCTTGGAACTCCTCGGTCCAGATTTCCTCTGGCTCGCCGTGTCGACCGAACTTGGCGCCGGCTCCGAGCTCGCTGAAGATCATCGGTTTGCCGAAGGCCGACGTCCATCGCACGCTCGGAATGTCGGCGCGATCGCCGTAGTACCAACCGAGGTATTGGTTCACGCCGATGACGTCGACGTATTGGCCCAGCGGGTCGTCGATGTGAACGACCGGATCATTCGACGGCAGCGTGAGCAGCGCTGCTGTGACCAAACGAGTCGGATCGACCTCGCGGAAGCGATCGAGCAACGAGGCAATGAACCGATTTCGATCCTCCCCTGGCAGCGTCTCGTTCGCGGCCGACCAGAGGATGACGCTGGCTCGACTCCTGTCGCGAACGACAAGCTCGTCCGCTTGCTCCAATCCGTTGGCCAGCACCGCATCGTTTCCGAAGTCGATTCCCCAATACACCGGGAGTTCGCCCCACACCATCAGACCGAGGCGGTCGGCCTCGTGGACCATTGCTTCGTCGTGCTGGTAGTGGCCAAGACGTACGAAGTTGGCACCGAGTTCGACAGCCCAGCCAAGCAGGGTCGTTGCATCGTCTGGGCCATGCGCTCGACGGCCGCCCGACGGGCCCTCACCGTGGATCGAGATGCCCTTACAGAACACCGGTGCGTCGTTGAGGAAGATCTGGGTGCCCTCTGTCCGGACCGTTCGGAAGCCAACGTTGTCCGTCACCGCGTCGATCACTTGCCCGGCGCCGTCGACCAGGCTGAAGGTCACGGGATGCAGGGCAGGGGCGCCCGGTTGCCAACGCTCGAGACCGAGGTCGTTGCCCGCGTCGACGAACTCGTAACTGCGGTCGGCCGCCGCCGGGTGACCTTCCTCGACCGTGGTCGAGCCGATCTCGACCCGAACCGTCAGACCTTCGAGGTCTCCGTTGGCGGCGACACCGCCGACGATCGCCCCGTCCGGAGCCATCGTCACCCACGCGTCACGCACAAAGCTGACCGGGACCGTGACCAGTTCGACCGAGCGCGTGATGCCGCCGAAATTCCACCAATCGGTTCTCATTGCTGGGATCCGGTCTGCTTCGCGACGGTTGTCCACCATCACGACCAGGGAGTGGCTCCCCGGAGAGAGCTTGCCCGTCACCTCGACAGCGAACCCGCCGAACCCTCCAACGTGGGTTGCCAGTTCTTCACCGTCGAGGAAGATGCGAGACGTGTGGTTCACCGCCCCGAAGCTGAGGTAGTTCCGCTCTCCGTCGATCGCTGGACTGTCGACGTCGAACACTCGGCGATACCAGATGGTCCCTTCGTAGAAGTGCAGCTCGGGGTGTTGGGTGTTCCAGTCACCCGGCACCGTCAGTTCGAGCGACGTGTCGAAGTCGTACTCGACCCTGTCACCGACATGACGTGGTTTGAAATCTCGGAAGAATCCCTGCGTGTTGCGTTCACCGAGGATGTTGACGTAGCCCGTGTTGTAGGGATCGACGATCGCACGCCAGGTCCCGCCGAGTGACTGAACTTGGCCCGCATCCCGTCGCGAACGAAGGTTCGTGAGCAGCGTTGTTCCCGTGGTCGCGGCCGGCCCGATGGCGTTCGATCCTGTGGAATCCATGTCGATCCGCTCGGCCGGTCAGCCGGTGGCCAGTTTGCGGAAACCCTCGGCCAAGCGACCTTCGCCGAGTCCGCCCTCGACGGCCACTCGTTCCCCCCACTCCCGAATGAGCGCGGGTATTCGACTTGGATCCTGCATCTGGCTCTCGTGGCACAGCAGGGCCTCGATCTTTGCCTCGTAGGTCTCGGTGATGTCGACGAAGTGGTCCGGATCGGGCCCGCCGATCAGCCACACCTCGGGCACCGCATGTGGTTCGTGCCCCTCCGCCATGAGCTCGAAGTGAGCGAACTCGTTTCGGCTGTCGGGGTACACGGCGCAGAGCGTGGCCTCACCAGCGGCCAGATGATCCGGATGGGCGCTGTAGATTCGCTCCAGATTTCGTTGCGGCGACTGCGTGACGACCACGTCAGGCTTCACTTGCCGGATCACTCGGCTGAGCGCCTTTCGTAGCTCCATCGTGACCTCGACCGCGCCATCGGGGAAGCCAAGGAAGTGGAGCTCATCGACACCGACGACCTTCGCGGCTTTTTTCTGTTCGTCGCGACGGATCTCTGCCATCCGCTGCCGCGAGATCGTGTTGTCGAAGCCACCGGCCTGACCGTCGGTGACCAAGCAGTAGACGACCCGATGACCGGCGAGTGTGAGGGCCGCCGTCGTTCCGGCGCAACCGAAGTCGAGGTCATCAGGATGCGCGGCGACGTGCAGGTACGTCAGGCGTTCGTTGGCGTCGTTCATCCAATGGACGTTAACCGGCGCGTTCGTTTGGTGGCCACTGGGACGATCCAGCGGAGTTGCGCCATGATGTCGCATGGCCACGATGAA
>CAZYLX010000348.1:0-4506 GCA_964648595.1 uncultured Acidimicrobiaceae bacterium | reverse complement strand
TCGAGGTTGAGTCCGCGAAGTCTGCGGCCTACTACGGCCTGTGGTGCGCCGCTGAGATGAACGACGAGCTGCCTTCGACCGCCAGCCTGGCCAAGGCCTACTGCTCGGATGCCTACTTCCACGCTGCAGCCGAGAACATCCAGATCCACGGTGGCATCGGCTTCACTTGGGAGCACCCGGCGCATCTCTACTTCAAGCGGGCAAAGAGCTCCGAGCTGATGTTCGGCGATCCGTCTTACCACCGCGAGCTGCTCGCTCAGCGCATCGGGCTCTGAGACTGACGCTCGGCGCTAACTCGCATCTGGGTCGTGTGTTCGGGCAATGCTCCGCTGTCGCATCGCGTTGACAGAGCCCGCAGCTTCGGCTGCGGGCTCTTTCGCGTCCGCTGGCCCGCTTTCGCATCGACTCAGGTCACCCGCGCAACGCAGGTGATTGGCAAGGTTGCCGCGACAGCTGAGGGAGTGTGGCTGTTACTTTTGAGCCGTGGTCTTCGTCATCCTCGGCCTCGCCGCCGTTCTCGTCATTGTCATCGCATTGGTGTTCGTTGGCGATGCTGTTGGCAAGACATCGAACATGCCGGACCAGATCGTCGTTGACGTTCACGAGGCGATCGACTTCTGCGCAGAGGCATTGCCAAGCGACGTCACGGCCGTGATGACATTTGATGACTTGCGTCGCATCCTCCGGTTGCACCTCGAGTGGATTCAGGCGTATCACTGGTCTCCGGAGGGAAACGAGGAGGGTCCGATCCTCTTTGAGGAGTTCGATGCCCTCGACTATGTGATGGAGCGAGCGGCAGCCATCCGACTCGAGGTTCCACGAGGCCACGTCGCACAGGTCATCGACGTCCATTCGTCGTATCTTCAGGTCATGGGCGCCATTCATCTCGAGGATCCGGTTCAAGTCGAAGCCGATCTCGCTGAGCTGCCGCTGAACGCCGACGTCGTCGAACTCGGTGGGGACGAGACTCCAGAGCTCGACGGCTGAGCCGCCGGCAACCGGGGGCTGAGCGGGTCGAAAATGAGGGTCCAGAACCCGGGGTTTGTGTAAGGTGGTGCCACCAAGCGAAAGGAGGTGGTCCACGATCATGAACGACAGTTCTTACGGGACCTTGGAGGTGGCTGGCCGCTGAGCGGTGAGCTGGGCTGCTGGGCCAACATCCAGTCAGCCACCCCTCGCTGAACCATCGGGCTCGTCCCGGTTCGACGCCGCAAGGCAACTTGGCGCAGCGAGGTTTCTAGCAAGTGATCTGGTCGGGGTGGCGTTCCATGAACGCCACCCCGGCTTGTTTTTGGCCACTACACTCGGCGTCGATGGAACGCCCAAAGCAGTTCGAAGAGCACCGTTGGGTTGGCGACAAGCGCACGCAGATCGTCTACGACGTCGATCATCTCGAGGACGAGGAACCGATCGCCGAGCTGATGGCGTCCGGCCGCTATCTCTGCTTCGGGCCTGACACGCTGGCCGAGGCCCGCAACCGCGGCTACCACCCATTCAAGGGAAACGGCCACGGCTCTGCCTAGCTCCGATGGTTCGCCGAGCAGCGGGGGTTCGCACCGCGAACGTCGGCCCGCCGCCGGCACGCCAACGATGAGCGACGCCGGCGAGCACCGCATTGCCTCCTCTGGTGGGGTCATCCTCGAAGGTCATCTCGCGCCAGGCCAGGGCAGCAAGCCCGGGCCCGGCCTCCTGCTCCTCCACGGCTTCCCCAGCGGGTCGCTGTCAGCTGAGAACGTTGGCAAGGACCAACCGGAACTCGCAGACCGCATCGCCATCGAGATGGGCTGGACGGTACTGACGGTTCGACTCCGCGGCTGCGGGTCATCGACGGGCGACTTCAGCCTCGCATCTTGGGTCGACGACGCTCGAGCAGGACTTCGCCACCTTCGGTCGATCATCAAGGACGACGCCGTCTGGCTTGTCGGGTTCGGTACCGGCGCCGCGGTCGGCCTGACCGCGGCCGCCGACGATGAGCACGTACGAGGTGCCGCCCTGGTTGCGGCACCCGCTGACTTCGACGATTGGGCCAAGTCGCCCGAGCGCCTGCTTGCTCATGCTCACGAAGTCGGAGTGATCAAGACCCCGTCGTTCCCCGACGATCTCGATGCATGGAAGGCTGAGCTCTCAGCAGTTCGTGCGACCAAGGCCGCAGAGCTGTTCGCACCACGCCCGATGTTGGTGCTGCACGGCGGAGCCGATGAAGCAGTTCCGCCGTTCGACGCGCGGATGGTGGCCGACGCCCATGGCTCAGCAGAGTTGCGAATCATCTCCGGAGCGAGCCACCAGCTCCGTCACGACCCACGGGCCATTGCCGTACTGCTCGGCTGGCTCGAGCGAACGCGCAACGAGCTCTGACGGAGCAGGCTGAAGGCCTGACAGCTCAGAGACGTCCGTCTTGCTTGTCGAGTCCTGCGGCCTTCTGTTCCTTCTTCCATGCTTTCACAACGGCGAAGTCCTCGGCGCTCCCGATGTCGGCGACCGACCGAGGCTGATCGTCGTCGAACGGCGAGGCCACTGTTTCCCATCCAGAAAGATCGAACCCGAAGCGTTTGACAAGGGCAGCGATGGTGATCTTGACCTTCTCGGGGCCGAAGCCGGGAACCGCGGCGAGGCGGTCGGCCACCGTTGCCGCGCTGGCGTCGCCGCTCCAAATGTTCGCTGCATCGCCGGCCCATTCGTTCGCGACGTGGGCGCAGAGTGCTTGGACGCGGCCGGCCATGGAGCGGTGGTAGCGATGGATAGCGGGACTGATGGCTGCCATCGCTGCGAACGCATCTGGGTCGGCGGTCGCGATGGTTTGAGCGTCGAGCGCAAGCCCGGTGCGTTCCACGATCCTGTTCGGCCCGTCGAACGCCCAAGAAAGTGGAATCTGCTGATCGAGCAGCATGGCGATCAAAAACGCCAATGGGTCTTGGTTGACGAGCGCATCTCGATCGTCGCCCCAGAACTCGATGCCCATGGTCAGTTGGGTGTCACAACTGCTCTTCGGCGAGATCGGCGACATAGGAGTCGTCGAGCGCAGCTCGCATCTCGGCGAGGTCGAGGCCTCCGCCAACATGCTCGTTGAGTAGGGAGCATGCGTCTGGCGCCTCGGAATTCCACGTTTCGCGGTCCCACAGCTGGCTGCGACGGAACGCCTTGGCGCAATGAATGAAGACCGACTCAACCGTGAGGACGACGGCCACCTTGGGGCGTCGGAAGAGACCTTCCCAGTGGTCGAGAATGTGATCGTCGGTCCTGAGCTCGGCCGCTCCATCGATCCGGACGGTCTCGTCGTTCCCTGGTGTGATGACGAGAAGCCCCACGTGCGGGTTCTCGACGATGTTCGTGAGCGAATCGACAAGGTTGTTTCCGCCGAGGTCGGGGAGTGCGACGGTTCGCTCATCGAGTACGGCGATCATCCCCGGAGGTCCGCCTCGGGGCGAGACATCACAGGCACCGTTTTGATCGGCGGTCGCCAACAACACGAACGGAGACGCGGCGAGCCGACCGGCGGTCTCGGGGCCGATGGTCGATGCCTTCTTCGCTCGTACTCGATCGGAGGGTTCGCGGTAGAGCTCTCGCAATTGAGCGATCGACGTGATGGCCTTACTCACCGATCAGCGATTCCATGGAGCATCGACTTCGGTGTCGAGCCGATATTCGCTGATTGCCTCGGCAACGACGCTTCGATCGATGGTCCCCTCCGTAGCCAGTTTCTCGAGCACAGCAACGACGACGTGCGGGGCGTCGGTTTCGAAGAATGAACGCAGTGCTTCTCGGGTGTCGGACCGGCCCATGCCGTCGGTGCCGAGCACGTTGAACGGGCGAGGCGAGAATCGAGCCACCTGCTCGGGCACGGCTCGCATGAAGTCGCTGACAGCAATGATCGGACCCGTTGACTGCTGCAACTGTGAGGTCACGAACGGGGTGCGAGGCTCGGTGGTCGGATGGAAGCGATTCCATCGCTCGACCTCGAGCGCCTCTTCACGCATGGCTTTGTAGTTGGTTGCGCTCCAGAGCTCGGCGCCGATTCCCCAACGCTCAGCCAGTTCCTTCTGGGCGTCTCGTGCTGCACCCTGGCCAGTTCCGGAGAACACAATCGTGGCCCGGGTTTCGAGATCGCCCCAGCCTGGTGACCAGCGGTAGAGACCTCGGAGGATGTCGTCTCGCGATCCTTCCGGCATGGCCGGCTGGTCGTAGTTCTCGTTGTAAAGCGTGATGTAGTAGAAGATGTCTTCGTTGTCGACGTACATCCGCTTCAACCCGTCCTGCACGATCACCGCCACTTCGTAGGCGAAGGCAGGGTCGTAGGCCTGGCAGGCCGGAATGGTCGACGCGAGTAGGAGGCTGTGACCGTCCTGGTGCTGGAGGCCCTCGCCCATGAGGGTTGTCCGGCCGGCGGTGGCGCCAAGCATGAAGCCACGACAGCGTGAGTCGGCGGCCGACCAGATGAGGTCACCCACTCGCTGGAAGCCGAACATCGAGTAGAAGGTGTAGAACGGCACCATCGGGATGCCCTGGTGG
>CAZYLX010000347.1:0-4516 GCA_964648595.1 uncultured Acidimicrobiaceae bacterium | reverse complement strand
TGAAGTGAGAAGCACATCGACTGCACGACCGGCGAACTCGCAGACGACCTTCGGGCTATGAGTCCGTTCGAGCGATCGATGTCTGCATGGGATTCATGCCAATGCACCTTGCGCACCAAGGGTTTGGGCTTCGCATCGCCTCGCGCTGTCTCACCCTGTTTCGTGTCGTCTCGCGGACCAGATGCGGGCCATCAGCATCGGGCTGCGGTGCAATTCTCAGCCTCGAGGGTCGCCAGCAGGTCGGGGAGTTCCTGAGTCGCAAGTGCGACGGGAGTATCGGCTGCAGCGTCGGCAAGATCAGACACAGGTGCGTTCTTTGGCATGAGTCCGCTAGCTGCGACAACCTCCCCGGTTGTCACAGCTAGCGTATGGGCAAACGATCTCGGTGATCGATCAAGGAGCGTTCTCGGTATGAGAGAAAGTGCGACAACAGCGCCTCCGTTGGCAGTGGCCGGCCAGGTCCACAGCAGTCGATTGGGCATTGCTGTGTCGCCGCTCAAGCACAATCGATCGATCTCGCATCGTGCCCGGTCCCTCCATGGTTCCCATCCTGTCTGCGCCCGATCGACCGGCGATCGGGGAACGCGTCCAGGGATGACGCACGAATCCGATCGAGAACACCGCCATGAGAGAAGGGAAATCGGCCGATGAAGAAGGCCCTCACCGCCGCGATACTGATCGTGACCCTGGTCGCAGGAGGCTGCACCAGCTCCGATGATGCGTCCGGCGACCCGACCGGATCGACGGTCGGTTCCACGACCGACACGGCGACGACAGACCCCGCCGCGGTCACAACATCGACCCCGACGACGACCACGACGATCGATCCCCTCGGTGAAATCGTGATCGAACCGCCGCCGGAGGCGGGCTCTCTCGTTGAACTCGATGGTCATGGCATCGTCGCCCTGGGGCGGATCAGTGTCATGTTCTCAGACGAAGCGACACCCGCCCAAATCGACGCGGTGGCCGCCGCTCTGGGCGGTCCAGTCATCGGAGTCGTCGAATTCGTCAGTCTCTACGAATTCGGCCTCCCCGAGCAAACCCCCGAAGCATCAGCGGCAGCGGTTGCGACCGCAGGTGAGATGCCGGGCGTCGAGGAGGCCTTCATCGACCACCCGGTGTTCCCAGGATCATCGGGGTGTATATCGACCTCACCGCTGTCATCCCCGCAGTACGAGGAGAATGGCAGCGGGGAAAACTACGAGGCAATCGGTGTGCAGAAGGCGTGGGACATCATCCAGATGTCGGGGATCAAGCTGACCGGCGTCCACGTCGGTGTGGTCGACACGGCGATCGAGGACAAGAACAGTGAACTCGCGGGATCGCCAATCACCCAGGACTTCAACGATACCGAGAACAAGCCACCCAGCGAAGCAGTGGAGAACCAGGGCGCAGATGAGGGCATCAAACACGGCACAGCAGTGACGAACGTCATCGGAGCGAACCCCGACAATGGCGGCGTCGTCGGCGTGGCTTCCATTCTCCGTGACAAACTCACCATCACCACCGACGATATGCACGCCGGGGCGGCGTGGGTACCGGCAACGGACACTGCCAGCCCCGCTACAACGACGTTCAGCGACGGTGCCTTCACGAACACCACGCTCGCGAAGGTCCTCAAGCAAGTGAAGGCCGGAGCCACCGTCATCAACATGTCCTTCGGTCCCGAGCAACCTCTCCCGACCAACCGCCACAACGCTGCGGTCTACCGGAAGTTCTTCGCCAAGATGCAGGCGCTGTATCCGAAGGTGGTGTTCGTGGCGGCGGCCGGGAATGAGGGCGGAGCTCTCGACGGTCGCAACTACTATCCGGGCGGCTTAGGGCTCCCCAACGTCATCACCGTTGGAGCAATCGACAGGATTGGAGAGGCGGCATCGTTCACGAACGCCGAGGCCGGTGGCAGCGCCGGCGAGGTCACCCTGGCAGCGCCGGGTGTCAATATCCCGGTCGGTATCGGCGAAGCAACCGGTGTCACAAGAGTCATGAGCGGAACATCGTTTGCCACGCCAATGGTGACGGCGTCGATCGCCTTGATTCGCTCGATCAACCCCGACCTCAGTGCCGTCGAGATCAAGGACCTGCTGGTACGTACCGCTTACGCGGGGGTTCCGTCACAGTCGGGCGACACGTCGAAACTCATTCCCGAGTCGCTCGGTGGCGGTGTGCTGCGTGTCGATGAAGCCGTACTGGTGGCGATCAACGACATGAGGGCCAAAGCGACACCACCTCTGGACGCGGTCACGAAGGAAGGCCTGCTGGCCCTCGCGACGTTCGGCGTCGAGGAGCAGCCGGTCGGCACTGGGAAGTTCACCGTCACAGCATCGGTCGACGAGGTCAAGGACCAGGCAACGCTCTCGTTCGAACTCTTCGACGAAGGAGCCGTCGATGGCGACTCTCACGTGACGCTCGCGGCCCCCGGATCCGCCGACTGGGGTGTGACGCTTGCCGATCTGACCGTGACGGGGAGTGCAAAGGTCTGCCGCGTCGAAGCATCGAGATGCTGTGTAGTCGAACTGCAGGCGGCGGACATTCCCGGTACGTACGACGGCGTGCTCGTCCTCGAGAGCGTCGAAGCGGTCGACAATGTGGTCCTGGACCTGGGCGGAGGGAATACGCAGACGATCACGAAGGAAGAGTGCGAACAAGCTGCGAGCGACGCGCTTGGGGCGGCCATTCTGACGCTCGTGGTGACCCTGTCGGGTGAGCCGGGAGCTATGTCCGGGACGGCGTCGGGAACCATTACCAATCCGGATGGGGACGTGAACCCATTCGAACCGGCGCCGTGGACATCCAACGGTACGAGTGTCTCGTTCACGGTTGCTGCTCCGAGCGACAGCGAGTCGGGTTCGGGGGCGATCGCCATCAGCGGAGGGATCGTCGGTGTGGGTCCGCACAGCGGCATGACGATCGTCGGTCCCTGGTCCCTCTCGGGCGTCTCGAACCTCAATCTCGGCGGGACGGTGACCCTCACGAAACGGAGCGGCGGCTGAATCCAATCTTCCACATCGACTGGGGCCCGATCGCGGCGACCGTTCCGGCGTATCGGGTGATGCTCGTGGCGGCAGCCGTTGCCGCAGCGGCGCTCTTTGTAGCGCTCGCTCGGCAGCGGGGCCTCCTGAGCCGGGTGGTGATGGTCGCTGCGATCTGGTTCGCTGGTGGGGCGCTGGCGGGAGCGCGAGCCGTGGGCACACTCAACGGAGAGCGGTCGATTGAGGCACTGCTTGCCCCGACCGCTCATGGCTTCTCCATCTGGGGAGGTGTCGCCGGGGGAGCCATCGCCTTCGTCGGTTTCGTCGTCGTTCACGATCAGAGAGCGCGGGCCGTGGAAGGGTCCCCGTTCGAGACGGGAGCGTTCCTCGATCTTCTCGCACCGGCGGCCGGTATCGGGATCGCCGTGGCCCGCGTCGGTTGCTGGTTCGCCGGCTGCTGTTTCGGCATGCCGACGACGTTGCCGTGGGGCGTTCACTATCCGCCCGGATCCAACGCTCACATCGCATATGTCGGAACGACAGGCTCGTTCTTCTCGTCGGTGGACGGGCCGCCGGCCGTGCATCCCATTCCTCTCTATGAGATCGCCGTTGCCGTTTCCGGGGTGGTGATCGCTCTGTGGGTGTGGCATCGGTTCGTGGCGACCGGGCGGTGGTCATCGGGATCGGCCGCGGTCTCGTTCGTGCTCTGGTACGCCGGCTGGCGGGCCGTCCTGGAGACGATGCGCCACGAAAGCGCCACCTCATTGCTCCCTGGATGGGGATGGCAAACCGTGTTTCTCGCAATCGCCGCAGTAGGTGTCGTATGGCTGGCGCAGGTCGGCACTCGACCTGCTACTGAACGCCCGCGGGTGTCGGTGGGCAACCGGGCATGATCGCCCGGCAGCCGTCTTTCACGGCTGTCTTTGTCACGGCCGCCCGTGGCGCGTGCGTCTGGTGCGTCGAATGGCCTGGACCGCCACGGACACCTCCATCCGGAGGACCGGTCCAAGGTGTCAGATGCCCTCGACCCGGCGTTTGCGGCGAGTATCGAGGCGACCGCATAGGCACTGTTCTCGATTCCAATGCGGACCAAATGCGGACCAAGCCCGGCGCAGGCGCGTTCGGGACGCGACGAAACCCCCGGAACTGTGGGGTTCCAAAGGGTTTCGTTCGTAGCGGGGGCAGGATTTGAACCTGCGACCTTCGGGTTATGAGTTGCTTTCCGGGGCTATTCGTTGGTTCTCGTTGTTGCTCAATAGTGCTTGTGACCTGGGGTTTCGCGGAATTGGCGTGATGGCTGGTGCTTGTGGATGACCCCTCGTGCCGCCCTATCCGTTAGAAGATCCGTTAGAAGTCCAAGCTCGATCGCGTCGTTCCGAACTATGCTCGGTGGCGACCTTCGGTCGCCCCCAGACGGGCGGTTGAGTTGGCTTGGGTGCGCCAGTTGGCGCAGAATCCTTCAAATAAGTTGAAGGTTCGTGCGATACTGCATCACCAACCTTCAATCGGATCCCCATGCCGACCGATCGCCGCGATCTCCAGCACAA
>CAZYLX010000346.1:0-4523 GCA_964648595.1 uncultured Acidimicrobiaceae bacterium | reverse complement strand
CAAGGATGGGGCCCGCCTCGCCGCAGCAGCTGCGGTTCGATCGGGCGAGTACGGCAACCGCGAGCTGACGATTCGATGCAATGGCCTCGACACGCCGTGGGGCTCGGCCGACCTAGCTGCCGCTGCGTCGTCTGGCGCTTCGGCCGTGGTGATTCCGAAGGTGGGGTCGACGGCCTATCTGGACGAGATCTCGAACGATCTCGACGCGGCCGGCGCACCATCCGAGATGCACATCTGGGCCATGATCGAGACGCCGTCGGCGATCCTCGACTGCCGAGCGATTGCGGCGCACCCGCGGGTGAACGTGCTCGTGATGGGTACCAACGATCTGTATCGCGAACTGAACGCCACGATGATGGCGGATCGTCACCCGGTCCTCCCCCATCTGGCGACCGCCCTGTTGGCTGCTCGAGAAGCGGGCACGATGATCCTCGACGGGGTCTACAACGACGTGCGAGACCCCGAAGGATTTGCGGCCGAGGCTCAGATCGGCTTCGAGATGGGGTTCGACGGAAAGACGTTGATCCACCCAACACAAGTCGATCCCACCAACGACATCTGGTCGCCGACGGCCGATGAGATCGAGCATGCTCGACGCGTCATCGAGGCATTCGACGAGGCCCAGGCAGCCGGCAAGGGCGTGGTGACCGTCGACGGCAAGATGATCGAGAACCTGCACGTTGCAATGGCCCACCGAACCCTCGCCTTCGCCTCCGCCATCACCCCCTAGCCCGAGCAGCCCCAAACCCCGGGTTTGTGACCCTCAGTTTCGACCTTCTCAGCCCCCGGTTCGGACGCAGCGGGACCGCCAATGCCAGAAACGCGCAACACCGTCCCGATCTGACACTCGCCGAGAACACGAGGGAAACCAGCCATGACCATCAACGAGAGTTCACTTGCAGGACAGACCCAGTGGCTCGATGCCACTGCACAGGCTGACCTCGTTGCCAGTAGTGAGGTGAGCGGTCTCGAGATGGTTGAGGCCGCGGTCGAGCGGATCGAGGCGCTCGACGGCCCGGTCAACGCCGTCGTGATTCGCTGGTTCGATCACGCTCGCGACGTCGCTGCGGCTGGCACCAGCGGCCCCTTCGCCGGTGTGCCGTTCCTGCTCAAAGATCTCTGGGCTCACTACGAAGGCCAAGTGCTGACCAACGGCAGCGTCGCCCTCAAGGACGTCCAGCCGGTCTCGACCAGCACGAGCAATCTGGTGAACCGATTCAACGATGCAGGGCTCGTGACCCTTGGTCGATCGAGCTCGCCGGAGCTCGGCAGCGTGCCAGTCAGCGAGGCCGTGGCCTACGGCCCGACCAGGAACCCGTGGGACACCGGACGTACGAGCGGGGGTTCGAGCGGTGGCGCCGCTGTTGCAGTCGCGACCGGCATGGTGCCGGTCGCTCATGCGTCAGACGGCGGAGGGTCGATTCGGATTCCGGCATCGTGCTGTGGACTGGTCGGCCTCAAGCCGTCGCAGGGTCGGGTCTCGCAGGGGCCAGAACGGACCGAGGCCGATCTTGGGGTGGACTTCTGTGTGACCCGAACCGTACGTGACACGGCCCGCATGCTCGACGCCGTGAGCGGCCCGGGTGTCGGCGACGTGATCATCGCTCCCGCTCCTGAACGGCCATTTGCCGACGAGGTCGGTGCCGACCCGGGCCGGCTTCGTATCGGGCTACTCGACCATCATCCGCACGGACAACCCGTACACGACGACTGCGTCGAAGCTGTCCGAGCGGCGGCCGGATTACTCGAGGGACTCGGCCACGACGTCGAGCCCAGCTTCCCTGCCGCCCTGGCGGACAGCGAGTTCACTTCGCGCTTCATGGCGTTGTGGGCGGTGAACCGGGCTATGGGTATCGATGTGCTGAGCACAACCGCGGGCCGGGAGCTGACTGCCGACGACGTCGACGCCGCCAATTGGGCACAAGCCGACTTCGCCAAGAACCTGTCGGCGACCGATCTGGCACGCGCCCACGCTGCGACGCTGGCATTCCGTCGCTCGGTCCACCAGTGGTGGGCGGACGGCTGGGACCTTCTGCTGACACCGACTCTCGGCCTTCCGCCGATCGAGATCGGCGAAATCGACCCGAAGCAAGGGGACCCCATGGCGGGAATGCGACGAGCGGCCGAGTTCGTCCCGTTCACCCCGGCGTTCAACACCAGCGGGCAGCCTGCGATCAACCTGCCTCTGCGCTGGAGTGCAGAAGGCTTGCCGATCGGCGTCCAGCTCGTTGCCGGCTACGGACGCGAGGACGTCTTGATTCGTGTGGCCTCACAACTCGAGGAAGCCGCGCCATGGGCCGGTCGACGTCCACCGGCCTGATCCGCAATCGGCGGATGCGGTCAATCCGTCGGTGCCGATGACCAGGCAGCCTTGGCCGCAGACATCTTCTGCGGGCTGAGGCACGAGTGGATGCTCTGCGCAAGGCCGTCCACGAACTCGATCTCCCACACCTGATCGAGCCCTTCATCGGTCAACACCGCAACGGCAACGCCCCCGTTGACCCACGTCTTGTCGAAAGTGAACGCCTCACCCGGCTTCTTGTTGATGCCGATGATGAATCGGGCCAGCCGATACGGTCCGGTCACGACGTTGCGGGCCGTGCGAACGTCACGACCACCGTCAGACACGAGCACCACGTCCGATGCCAACTTCGCTTCGAGCAACGCGGCATCACCGCTCGCCGCAGCAAGCAGCAGCGAATCGAGCAAGTGCTCATCCGTGATCGCTGCAGGGGCCACCACACGCTTGCGATCAGCTCGCACCCGGCCGCGAGCCCGGCGAGCAATCTGCCGGCAGTTCACCTCGGTGCGGCCTACCACCAGGGCCACCTCTTCGTAGCTCTGGCCGAACACGTCGTGGAGCAGGAAAACCGCTCGATCGACCGGTCCCAGGCGGTCGAGCACATGGAGGAACCCCATGCGTATCGATTCGTCGAGCTCCACGATGTGAGCCGGATCGCGATCGGTCAGGATCGGCTCGGGCAGCCAGGGGCCTACGTAGGACTCGCGCCGTCTCGTTGCCGAACGGAGACGATCGATGGCGAGCCGAGTCGCGACCGTCGTGAGAAAGGCTGCGGTGTTCGCGATCGTCTCGCCCCGGGTGACCGCCCGATCGAATCGAACCCACGACTCCTGCACGATGTCGTCCGCATCCATCACCGACGACGTCATGCGATACGCAAGGCCGAAGAGACGATCCCGCTCTTTCTCGAAGACTGCTGTTCGATCCTCGCTGGTCATTCGTCACTGAATCCATCTGAGTCGACTCCCAGCCCTCGATTGAACCGAGCTCGAGCATTCTCCCACGCGATCGTGTTCGCCAGCTCCACGATCTGGCGCTGCGAGAACGAAGCCGACATGCGCATCCGCAGGTCGTCATCAACCGTGGCCGGGGTGAGGGACAACGCGTTGGCGAACTCGACAACGAGCCGTTCGATGTCGGTGAGGTTCGGCGCATGTTGCCAATCGGCAACCGCGGAGATCTTGGCTTCAGTGAGGCCCAGCTCACGGCCGAGCGCGGTGCCGAAATCTTGTCACCAGACGCAGCCGACGAGAGACGACGACCGAAGCTGTGCAAGCATCTTCAAGTCCATCGGCACCGACCGCCCGATCGCAACCCAGCGCTCCATCGCCAGCTTGCCGAAGAAGGTCGGTTTGTGGTTCCAGGCCGCTCGATAGGGCGCAGGAATGGTCGGTCCGCGTCGACCGGTTCTCAGCAGTGCTGACCACAGGCCACTCATGCTGTCACCTCGATGGTCCTGACGACTCCGAGAAGGACGGCAAGGGCGGCCAACGCAGTGAGAACAAGCGGAATCGTGCTCGAGGCATCTTCGGCAGCCGTCAGCAGATCCGACGGATTGAGCACATGGAACAGGGCGTGTGGGCCAGTGAACGCGAGGATCCCGGACGCGGCAACCAACACAGCGTCGCGCCGCCCGAGGAACGCAGCCGCTGCCGCCAAGACCCCGACCGTCAGCAACCCTGCGCCGGCATCAGTTACCAGATGTTCGTTGAACGGTGGGTACGCGGCGACGAGGCGCGGCGCGTAGCCGGGAAAGTTGTCGTACCAACCCTGGGGGAAGACCAGCGCCCACAACCCGATGATCAGATTCGGCACGGCGATCAACCAGAGCACGATCGTGAGCCAACGAGGCAACGAGTGAGTGTGAACTGAGGACGCAGAAGAGATGGTCACACACATTCGACGGTTGACGTGCCCCGTTCGTGACAGGCTCCGCCAAATTCCCGAGGCGACGGCCGGAGTCTCACTGCACCGAACGGTTCGGGCGGTGCCCTCGGACTGTCAGGGTTTCCACGCTGCGGCGACGGCTTCCGCGACCCGAACGGAGACAGCCTTGTCGAACACCGACGGCATGATGTTCTGTTCGGTGAGGTCCTCGGGCAAGACCGAATTGGCGATCGCCTCGGCGGCCGCAAGCTTCATCTCTTCTGTGATGTCGGTCGCTCCGGCGTCGAGGGCACCCCGGAAGATCCCCGGAAACGCCAGCACGTTGTTGATCTGG
>CAZYLX010000345.1:0-4540 GCA_964648595.1 uncultured Acidimicrobiaceae bacterium | reverse complement strand
ACCAACTTCGATCAGCAGACCCACATCAACAACGCCCTCGGTGCACCGCCGGACTTCACCGGCACCCACCAGGCTCACTGCTGGCGCTGGAGCTCCGATGACGATCCGTCGCTCGGACTCAACCCGTTCCTGGCTCCTCCGGATCCGGCAACCGCAGAAGCCGCCGGCATTCCCGGTGTCGTCTCCCCGGCCAACTTCGCCAACTGGTTCGACGGTGACGCCTTCGGCGCTGCCGTTGCGGCAACCAAGACCGACAACTTCGAGGAGCGGTACGCCCTCTACGAGTCGATCATGTTGCTCATCGCTGAACAGGTGCCGATCTGGTACTCCGGTCACACCGCAACAGCGTTCGGTATCGACCCGTCGGTCACCGGTCTCAACGGTTGGCATCTACCTTCCGGTGAACTCGGAGCCGGTATTCCTGCGGTCGAAGGCCGCTATCACGAGGTCTCGGTCGAGGAAGGCTGAAACTGACCCGATGGGGCGGAGGCGATTCAACGCCTCCGTCCCATCCAGCAAGTGAGTGATCACAGGTTCTCGGAGAAGGAGTAGGAATTCATGGCAAAGGTTGTGGCATTTCGGTTGGTGCGCCTGGTGGCGACACTGTTGGCCGTTTCATTCCTGACCTTCGTCATGACATCGCTCCTTCCCGGGGACCCGGTCAACGCCATCCTTCCGCCCGATGCCCCCCGTGATGCGGAGACGATCGAGCGGATCCGTGCAGAACTGAACCTCGATGAGCCGCTTCTTGTCCGCTACGGCCTTTGGTTGGGTGATGCCCTGACCGGCGATCTCGGCAAGTCCTTCGTGACCGATCAACCTGTGGCCGAAACGATCAAACAACGTCTTCCCGTCACCGCCGAACTCGCTCTCTTCGCTGTGTTCCTGGCCCTCGTGATGGCCATTCCCATGGGTGTCGTCGGCGCCTACCGCCAGGGCCGAGCGATCGATCAGGTCACGTCAGCCACAGCACAAATCGCCCTGTCGGTGCCGAACTTCATCGTCGGCATCATGCTCATCTGGCTGTTCACCGTGAAGATCAACCTCCTGCCATCGACAGGCTGGAACCGGATCAGCGAAGGCCTCGGCCCGAATCTCCAGACCGCAATTCTCCCCGCGTCCGCTCTCGCCCTGACCCAGATGGCCATCTTCTCCCGGCTCCTCCGCTCCGACATGATCGCCACCCTCCAAGAGAACTTCGTGCTGTCGGCAAAAGCCAAAGGAATGACCGACCGTTACGTCTTGTTCCGGCACGCCCTCCGACCCAGTTCGCTCAGCCTCATCACCATCGCCGGCATCAACTTCGGTGCCCTCCTCGGCGGCACTGTGGTCATCGAAACCCTCTTTGCCCTTCCGGGCCTCGGCTTCCGCTTGATCAACGCGATCTCGCAGCGAGACATCATCGTGATCCAAGGCATTACTGTCTTCATCGCCACCGCGTACGTCATCGTCAACACACTCGTCGACTTGCTCTATCTGGTGATCGACCCCCGAATCCGAAAGGGCTGAGGCCATGACCGCCACAGATTCCGGAGCCGAAATCGAATACCCGAGTGATGACCTCACCCGGGTGTCGACAGTTCTGCAGATCGATGCAGCAGCGACGACCCCGGGCAAGAAGAAGACCACCCCGCTCGGCCTCTTCCGGGAGATGCCGTTCACGGTGAAGCTCGCTGCGTTGTGGCTGGCGTTCGTGTTCTTCGGTGCCATCTACGCCAAGATCGACGGCTGGATCGGCGGCGGACTGCCGCTGAAGGACCCGTTCTTCCAGGGCGTCAACTTCCGAACCGGCGAGCGCTCGGCCTTGCCAAACGAGAGTCCGTCGCTCGACCACTATCTCGGCACCGACATCCTGTCCCGTGACACTTTTGCTCGCATCATGCTCGGCGGCTGGACCTCGATCATCGTCGCCGGCACCGCAGCTGCTTGTGGCGTGATCTTCGGCGGCTTCATCGGAAGCTTCGTCGGCTACGTCCGAGGCAAGACCGAGACGGTGATCATGTCGATCATCGACGTGATTCTCGCCTTCCCGGCGCTGGTTCTCCTGCTCGCCATGGTCTCGATCTTCAAGGTCCGCAACCTCTTCGTGATTGCCGTCGTGATCGGCCTTCTTTCGGTGCCGGCATACACACGAGTCTCACGAGCGAACACACTGGCGATCGCCAACCGTGAGTTCGTTCATGCTGCACAGGCCATTGGCACCAAGAAGTTCAAGATTCTCTTCCGCGAGATCATCCCGAACGTGCTCCCCACCCTGTTGGCCTACGCCCTGGTTGCTGCCGCCTTCGTCATCGTGGTCGAAGGAACGCTGAGCTTCCTCGGCCTGAGTGTCCAGCCGCCAGAGCCAACGTGGGGCAACATGATCAACGAGGGCCGCAAGGACATCAAGCAGACCATCTTCCCTGTGCTGTGGCCGTCGCTTGCACTGTCCTTCACCGTGCTCTCGCTCAATCAGGTCGGTGACTTCCTCCAGCGCCGAGCGGCCTTCCGAGGATCTGCGCTGTAGACACGAACGGTTCGCCGATGAGCGGCAATGTTGAAGCAATCACCTGGAGCCCAGGGTCGCAAGGCCGTGGGCTCCGTTGATCATGGGCACCAGCTCGATTCCCTCAGGTGTCATGCGGCTCAGGTCGAGCTCGATCGACGGGTTGGCAGCGATGGTCCAGGTCGTCCAGTACAGCCAGGCTGTCGCCGCGTTCGCATCGAAGGCCTGCTGGATCTCCGCCGCGCTCCGAGCAACCGCTTCAGAGTCTTCCGATCGCCGAAGTCCAACCAATGCTCGGTCGACAGCCGGATCCTCGAGTCGACCGACGTTGGTGGCAACGGAGCCGATCGGGGCTGATGCCTCGCTGTACCACCACTCAAAGGCGAGATCAGGGTGGACACCGCTGTGATTGTCCCAGAGCAGGAGGTCGAAATCTCCGAGCAGGGCGGCCAGTCCAAGCGCCGAGGCCTCGAGTTCCGCGACTTCGATGGAGATGGAGCCCGACTCCAAACCCGACGACGCCTGCTCGATCATCTCGGCAATGACGGCACCACGAGGGTCGCCGGCGGCAACAACCAAGCGCAGCGACATGCTCTCGTTGTTTGGCGACGCATCGCTACCTGTCGCCGTGCTGTCGGAAGCGGTGTCTTCAGCACATCGCTGCGCCCACTGGGCGGCGGCCTCGAGATCGAACGGCGCAACAGAAGCGGCAGGATCGTGACCAAGAACACCGGGCGAGAACGGCCCGACGGCCAGTGCGGTCTGAGCGAGAAGCTGGCCAACAGCGGTCACATCAATCGATCGCACGATGGCGCGGCGACAGCTGACGTTGGCGAGTGGGTTACCAACGACATCTGCGGTGTTCAGCACAACCTGCGCTGTGTCGGCGAACGCCGAGGAGGTCAGGGTGGTGAGGCCGGTCAATGCGCTGAGATCGGCCCGGTCGGCTGACTCAGATGTGTGGATCATGTCGAACTGGCCGGTCCCCAGAGCTGTACGCCTCGTCAAGTCATCGGCGATCACGACCAGCTCGATCTCATCCAACAACGGAAGTGCCTCACCCGTGACGCCGTTCGGCCCACGCCAGTAGCTCTGGTTTCGCTCGACGAGCGTGCTGTTGCCGTTGCCCGGAGCGAAGGAAGTCATCGTGAACGGCCCGAGGCCGATCGGGCGGGCAGGATCTCCGCTCGGGGGCAGAGCGGCGATGGTGGCGTCGAAGAACGAGGCGGCCTCGTTCCGCTGGGGAAGATCCGGCAACGTGGTGAGCCATTCAGCCGAAAACATGTGGCCACAGGGCGTCTCCGCGAAGTGTGCAGCGAGCGTGGCCCACGGAGCCAGTGAGGTGATGGTGAGGGTCATGCCATCGGCTCGGACGTCGTCGATGCCGGCGAGGTCGGGGCCGGTCAGCGGGCTGAAACGACAGGCATCGATGTTGACCTTGGCCGCCGCCGCGTCGAACGGGGAACCGTCGCTGAACGAGATCCCCTCACGGAGACGCCATCGATGGACGGTGTTGTCATTGTTACTCTCGGTGCGCTCGACCAGAAGGCCGACGACCTCGGACTCAGTCGACGTTGCAAAGAGGCTGTCGGTGATGGCATCGAAAACGAGCGAGCAGGAAGTGTCGCAACTCGTTCGGTAGTGGGCCCACGGGCTGGATGGTGACGACGAGATCCCGTACCGGATGACGTCATCACTGCCAACGGCATCGGTCGCTCCCAGCGTTGCGATGGTCGTCGGTGGCGTCGCCGCCTCGGTCGTGCACGCCGCCACGATGGCGATGAGCCCCAGAACACCTGCCACCTGGGACCGCCAACGCATGTGGAGAGGCTAGGCCGCGGGTTCTGCGCCTCAGACGACCAAATCGTCGATCAAGCCCCGGGGTACGGGGCGTCGCCGAGGTCGGCCTGCAAACGAGCCAGCTCGTTTCGCAACTCGCCGAGGACTCCGGTGTAGGTCGGATCGTCGATCACGTTGGAGACCTCCATCGGGTCGTTCACGAGGTCGAACAGTTCCCACTCGATCGGGTCGCTCGGGCCATTCGCTCCGAGCTGA
>CAZYLX010000344.1:0-4553 GCA_964648595.1 uncultured Acidimicrobiaceae bacterium | reverse complement strand
CGACCCGAACACTTGGAAGTAGCGACGTAGGGCACGTCGAAGTGCGGGGCATCTCACACACGCCCGAACCGCCCATCTCCGGCAACAACCGTGACCTGACACGACCATCCATGGCCGCCCATATGTGCCGATATGGGCGGAGCCCGCGGACGTTTTGGATGCTCTAGGTCGAATCTGTGCGTACGGTGAGATGATGACAGCATGACAGCAAGATCTCGTCGCATTCGGCCAACATCAGGAGCCGCCCGCAAATGAACGCCTCGAAGGTCGTGGGATATCCGGTTGCCTAGCGTCTTGCCGCGTCTGCCTAGTTCGTCCCGGCGTCATCGCAATCGAGAAAAGCTCGCACGGTCCGTTGCAGAACGGTAAGCCACGGGCTGTCGATGACCGGCCTGGTTGACAGATCATTGAGCTTGGCCTGCACGTCCTGACACATGCTGTCAGCGTCAGTGTTGACACCTTGGTACTCGGCAAACTCGGCAGTCTGCTGGAGCTCCTCCAGACTGCCAACGTTATCTGCCGCCTCAACCAGGCCCTCGGCCGCAGCAATGATCCGCGCCAACGTATCGACCATTACCTGGTTCACCTCATCGATCAAACCCGGCGGATCGAACGTGTCGAATCTGTCGCGGACCTCGTACTCAAAGACGAGTTGCTGCTCGACAAAACCGATAAAGTCCTCCAACGTCGGGTCCGCGACCTGTTCGTAGGCCGCAAGAGAAGCCTCGAAATCCGATCCCGCGTCCACAACAAGGGCGTTGAGACTCTCGACGTACTCAGTTTCACTCATCGACCCGCCGCTGCATGCAGCAACGACGACCATGAGGCTTGCACCCACCAGAAGAACCCATCTCATCGCATGACCGTTCGCATCGATGTCACCCTCCAACTATATGAGTGCTGGCGGACAGTGCCTTCAGATCGACCAATCCGACGCTATCCGTCATAGGCGGCCGCCCATAGGTGCCGATATGGGTGGGTTCGGTGGGGTCCGCGCCGTGGTGTTCTGGGTCGGTTGGCCCTGTCCGGGTGGAGGAGGGGTTCGTATCGTCGAAGGTGGAGTGGATGTTTCTCAGTTTCGTGTCTTACAGAAGGCCCTTCTGGAGCATTTAGGTAGTAAGAACCCGTAAGGGGCGGACATGCCGGTGGAGACTGCCGAGGACTCGTATACCCGGTTCGCGACCGCGGTCGCACCGAGGTTGAACCAGGCGTTGATCTCCGTCGCGGGTGATGCGGGTTGCGACGCTGCGTCGGAGGCGCTCTTGTATGGATGGCAGCATTGGGGTCGGGTCAGTCGGATGGAGAACCCAGCCGGGTACCTCTACCGCGTGGGTCTGAGTCGGGTGCGGCGTAGCCAGCGGCGCAAGCAGCACCTCGTCTTCCCGCAACCGCCCGATGGAGAGCTGCCGTGGGTCGAACCGAAGCTCCCCCGTGCGTTGGCAGGGCTGTCTGGCAAGCAGCGAGCAACGGTGATGCTGGTTCACGGGTTCGGGTGGTCTGTTCGCGAAGTCGCCGATCTCATGGGTGTCTCCGCCGGGACGGTCCAGAAGCACGACGAACGGGCGATGCGCAAGCTTCGCTCGTCGCTGAAGGTAGGTATCGATGCCTGATCTCGACACCATGCTCCAAGATTTCGCCTCCTTCGTCGAAGAGGAACTACCGCCTCCGGACGTTGGAAGGGTCCTCAGTGCCGCTGCGGTGCCACGCCGCTGGCTCCGCCCGGTGGCGGTGGCAGCGGCTTCGGCGCTGCTGGTGCTGGCTGTCGTGGGCCTACCGATCCTGTTCTTCGGTGGCGGTGATTCGGGAGTCGTCGGTCAACCCACAACGACGGTGGCGTCGACCACCGTGGCTCCCACCACAGTGCCTTCAGCCACGGTGCCTGCGCCCTCAGCGGCACCTGCCGAGGTGGTTCCATTTCCTGCTTCGGATCTGGCACTACTGGAGGTGCCGCTCTCCGAGGCGATCCCGGGATTCTCCGACACGATCGTGATGTCGGCATGGTCGGTCTTCGGCTACGGAGTGATGCGTTGGAGCTCTTCGGAGGCGATGACAGAGTTGCTGCTGCCGCGTGGACGCAACGGGGGCGGCTGGCCGTTTGGGCTGGACGCCTCAGGGAACTGGGTTAGCGAGATCTTCGATGACGATGTGCTGACCGTCCAAGCTTTGCCGACGGTGCCGGGTGAGCCGTCCGAGCGTGAGATCGTTGGACACGACGTGCAGAACGAAGCCGTACTCCAAGCCGTATGGCACGACACCGAGCCGGGACGGCTGGCGTGGTTGGAGTGCCCCAATTTCCTCGACGGTCCCACGACCCTCGTCACCTTGAATGCTTCCGACCCGTCTGCCGTCCCGATACGCGTGCGGACCTTCGACCAGGGATGTGCTGGAAATCCGTGGGGACAAGACGAATCGGACGACGCCAAACCTTCTGTGACGTTGGAGCGTTGGGGCAGCACAGGCGTGTGGGTGTCGAAGCGGGTAGAGCTCTGGGGATTCGCGGTCGAGTCGGTCCTCGTCGACGCTGACGGCACCGAGATAGCGACGGTGTCCGACGCCCAGATGATTGCCATGAGTCCAGACGGCACGTCGATGTGGCGAGGCGAATCGGAGGACCCGTGCTTTGTCCTGTCACCCGATGGTCAACAACGCAGCACAGTCCCGGGCGTTACCGACGAAGAATTCCTCTACGAGGCTTCGTGGTCACCCGACGGCACCCGCCTGGCTCTGTTCCTCGACAAACACGGAGGCCTCAGCCCGGGAGAGGAAGTGCTTCGAACCGTAGATTCCGTGTCCGGCGAGGTCATCACGGAGCTAGAGCCGGAGCTGCTTGGGTGGGGAAACGCAGCCGCGTGGTCCACCGACAACCGCTTCTTCCTCTACTCACCCGATGTCGAACCGAGTTCCTCTGCTCATCACCCGATGTCGGAACGAGCGCCCGATGTCGGAACGAGCGATAGGGCGGCGACACTGGTGTTCTACGACACCGCTACCAACACGACAACGATGGTCCCGATCGCCGGGGCGGCCGAGGACATCCGAGTCCGATGACGGTGCCCAATGATGCGACACCAACCATGAACATCCGAAGCCGCCCACAACCGGCAATATGAGTGGTCCGCCACGCCGTTCTATGCCGCCCATATGTGCCGATATGAGTGGGTCCCCACCATCGGCGGGGACCCACACGAGGTCTGGAAAGCGTGAGCTACTCGATGCCCCAGATGGCGGCGTCGGTGACACGCCGACTCAGGTCGGCGCTCTGTGAGCCTCCGTCCTGGCGATCCATGGCAAACCGACCGAGCTCGTTCATCAGCTCGGCGAAGGTTCCACCCTCCTTGATCGCAGACGAGAACCGATCCATGGCGCCGTAGCTATCCATCAACCACACGGTGCGGTATGCCCCCACGTGGTCGTCGTCGCCGAAGATGTTGGCAAAGGTGCCAACGTATTCCACACCCTCGGGGCAGGCCTCAGCGATCCCGGCTTCGTTGTCTGCCAACCACGGCTGGAACTCGGTTTCCCGGTCCTTTCTGATATCGAACCCGTTCTGTATAAGGAAGTTCACGGCAACTCCTTCGCTCGACCGTGACGCAAACCTACGCGACACATGCATGCCGGGCGGCGCATATTCCTTGTGCACCAACGCGCAGCCGAATCTCCCGCCCATAGGTGCCGATATGGGCGGGTCAGCAGATGGTCTTGCCGAGTGCGGCGAACCTGAGCCGTGTGGGCTTGGCGTGCGTGGATGGCGTACTCACCAGCTTCGCTACGACAGTATCGACGGGTCGAACTCAGTTGGCCTTCAGGCGACCTGCTTGTTCGCCGGGCGAGCTTTCGCCGACGGTTTCTTGGCCTTCTCTTTCTTCTCCGCCGTGCCCTTGCGGAACAGCATGTCGAGGCGGTCAAAGTCGCCTCGCACCTCGCGTTGCATCATGAACGGAAATCTCGTCAACGCCCACGCGGCAGACTTGCCTAGCATTCCAGCCTCGTCGTCGACGTAGGCGACCAGGCGCGCCGTGAAGGCTCCGGGACCGGCCTCTGCGTAGTGCTGCTCCACATGGATATCCGGCCAGCCGGGCCACCGGTACAACGTCCGGGACAGCTCAGGGGAGACCATCTCTTCCAGAATGAGTGAACCGGGAAACCGCATCCCGATCATCTTGCCGGCCACCCGGATGGTGTCCATCTTGCCGGCCACCCGGATGGTGTCGCCGGGCTTCTCCCATTTGCACTCCTCCGGATGGACAACCTCAAGATTCCGCCATTCGTGCCAGGTGTGGAAGTCCTCGATGTAGTCCCAAGCGTGTTGCAGCGGCACCGGGAATGTGCGGGTCATCTCCAAACGCATCAAAATCACCTCGCTCCCCGAGGCAGGACTTCCGCCCTCCGGCGGAGCCTCACCCATAGCGTACGCTCTCTCCGAATGGACGACAAGAGGCTGTCGAAGCATCGGTGTGCGCGTCCACGCCCAAACAGATCAGTCGACCATATGTGCCGATATGGGCGGCTATTCAGACGGCTCGGGAGAGGTGGTTGCGGGAACCAGCCTGAAC
>CAZYLX010000343.1:0-4558 GCA_964648595.1 uncultured Acidimicrobiaceae bacterium | reverse complement strand
TTCCGCGGCCGCCTCGGCCGCCACCGCGGCCGAGTCCGGCCCACCGCTCAACGACACCGCCACTGGGCCGGCCGCCGGAAGCCGGTCTCTTACCGCGGTCCGGAACAGCTCGGCGAAGTGGCCGGCGTACTCGTCGTCGCCGCGGTATCGGATCCGGTGTCCAAAATCGGGCTCCCAGTACCTCCACAGACGCCAGTCGTCCGAACTCACCACACCGCACGTAGCCGGGGGGCAATACCTAATGCCGTCAAGGAAGGTCTGCTCTTGATCGACCCAGCTGTTGGCCAGGAACAGCGCCACCTTGACCTCGTTGGGCTGCGAGTCGCGGTGCGCTGGGTGGCCGAGCAAATGGCGGATGTCAGAGGCCACCAGGAACAGCTCGGGGTCGATCGAGAAACACAGATCGCGCACGCCAAGCGGATCGCGGGCGAAGAACAGCTCGCCTCGCCGTTGATCCCCGACCACGAAAGCAAAGTCGCCAACCAGGTGGCGGACGCAGTCGGTGCCCCATCTCTGGTACGAGCGCAGCACCAATCTTGCCGGATCGGTGGAGGCCACATCGAGCCGCGACCGGAGCTCGTCGGCATTGTCGAGACGTCCGTCCCAGGTCAGCACCAGGCCCGATCCATCGTCGAGGAGGGGCATCTGCGACACCGGTGAGGTTCGGTCGATCAGCAGCGCCTGGTGGGCGAGAGCAACCCGGCCTCCGTGCCACGTGCGGCTGCCGTCCGGCCCTCGGTCGGCGGCTGCGGCGAGCATCGAGGACAGTTCCTCCGGTTGCACCAGATTGCCGCGTCGCCGAAGGATGCCGACCACCGCGCTCATCGTTCAGTCCTCCTCACCTCGTTCCGACACCACCAGCGCCGGATCACCGAGCAGCGTCCATCCGAGCACCACGTCGGCCGTGGCCAATCCGGCGGCCGCCAGCTCCTGTTTGGCCCGGGTGATCGCCTCACCGACCGTCTCGCCCGCGACCAGCCGCGGCATCAGGCGCCGCCCCAGCTCCAACTCGGCCGAAGCCTCGGTGATCGCCGAGGCACCGAGAACAACTGCGGCACCGCCTGTCGGATGCAGCATGAAGGCGTGCGCCATCGTGTCGTGCGCCGGCTCCACGTAGTAGGTGTTCCAGCAACCCCATTGGAGCACCACCGTGGGGCGGTCGTGATTGGCCAGACCCACGGCGTCGTCGTCGGTGAACAACCCCTCAAAGGTCCAACTGTTCGGTCCCGAGTGGCCGACGAATCCGGTGACAGCCACTCCTAAGTCGATCGCTTCGATGAGCGTAGCCTTGGCGTCCTCCACCCCAAGTTCGTCGATGTATGCCCGTTTTGTTGTCCAGTGCTCCGGCAAGATCCCGAGCAGCTCGTCACTGGCCGTCGAGAACGAGATCTCAGCGACACGATCCGCACCGATCACCATCGACTCGCCCCAGTCCTTGGCGGCGTAGCGAAGCGTCTTGTCGATGACCGACGCCAGCTCCTCGGTGGTCCGGACGGGCAGCCGCCCGATCGCGATGTCCGGCACACCGTCGGAGTCCAGGTCACCGTACGCCGGATCGACCGGCGCGTAGTAAACGTAGGGGTCCGTCTGCCTGTAAAGCGACGGTATGAAGCTCATCGAGCCGAGCCCGAGGTAGTCCCGGTAGTCGTACGAATCGCTGCCGACCAGCAGTACCCACCGCACTCCCATGGTTTCGGCGACCTCGGCGATATAGCGATCGATCGCCACTGCGTCGAATACTCCGTCGTTGAACTGCTCGTAGACCGCCGTCACGTCGACGACTCGGACCTGCCGGCCGAGACCGCGATGGTGATCGATCAGCGGCGTGAGGTGCTCGATGAAAGCGGGGTGGGAAATCATCAGGTAGTCGGCCTCACCCGAGGTAATGTTCTGCTGGGCCGGGGCTGCCCTGATGACGGGCGTGGAACAATGATCGACACCCACAACGAGGTACTGCCCACTGCCCCTGGCGCCGCGGAACTGAACTCGGTAGCCGCCGTACTCGTCCGCCACTCCCTGGATTTGCTGCCGGAGTGGTGGGTCGGAGTCCAGTCGGTAAACGATCGCCAGGGGTCCGGACAGGTTTCCGACCTCGAAAATCCTGCCGGCAGCCTCGAACTCGAGCACCCCGTCGCGGGCTTGGAACGCCCGCGGGTAGCGCACCTCGAACCGCTCGACCATGACGATGTCCCACATCACCCCGAGGTCGTGCGGCAGGGACACCGTCAGCGTGTTGGCCCCGTTGGCAAGGACGCCCTCATCGAGTTCGACCGTGATGATCTCCTGCTCGAGGTCGTCGAAGAAACGCTCGGCCACCACCACGCCGTTGACCTCCACGACCACGTGATGCTCCGGGTTCTCCTCCCACTCGGTCTGCCCCCACAGCTCGAGGTCGAGCGTGACCGGAGCCGCCCCGATCACCATGTCGTCGACCTCGAAGGTGAATGTCTCGCTCACCGGACCGGTGCGGGCCAGCAGCCGGGTGTCGTACCACGGGTCGTCGCTGGGCGACAGGAAATTGTAGGCGCGGTTCCGTTCGACAACCAGGGTCTCGAGGTACGACTCCGGCATCGCCGGCAATGCCCTACCCCGGGTCCGGCGCATGCGTTGCTTTCCGGTCGCTTCGACACGACCAGCTACTACCATCGATCGTGCCTCTACGGTATTCACGGCGGGGCGCAACCGGTAGACGTTGGTGTCCGTGTACAGCGTGTCGAGCCCCTGGCCGACAAACTCCAGGAACGGCTCGCCCTCTGGGCCGTCCGCCTTGCCGACGAAGAACGGCACCTCTTTGCCGCCGCTGGTCAGCTCGATCGATGGCTGTGCCGAGGCGGCGATGTCGATGCCGTAGGGCAGCAGATCAGCCCGCGTCACCCGGTAGAGCCCGGTCTTATCAACCAGCAGGTCGGCGCCGGTGGTCCCGGTGACGGCTTTCATGATCTTCGTCGCCCGACGCCTCAGCGATCGCCAATCGATGGCCCGCGGTTCCGTACGGATGCCGTAGGTTCGACCGATCCGGAACGGCCCGTGCAGCCGCCGTTGGCCGCGGAAATCGATGTCCTCGAGGTAAAAGTCTTCGGCGCCGTCCACCGGCACCGCCAGGCTGTAGTCCTCGCGAGTGGTACCGGTGAAGACCTTCGACTCCACCAGGTCGTCGTGGAGTGACTTTCTCCGACAGCCTTCGGCTCCGAGAATCCGAAAGCCGATGTTGCCGACCTCGGTGGCGGTTGACCAATCGAAAAACACCACGCCGGCCGCCTCGTGGCTCGAGAAGTACGTGAGGGTGACCGGGACCGGTGACGTAGTGTACTCGTACGCGCCGATGTCGCAGCACATGCATGTCCCGGCGTTGACCGGGCGGTCGACTCCGCGCGCGTCCGCCGCATCGGGACAGCCCGATTGGCGCCCCAGGATCTCGTCGACACCCGGGTCGGTCGGGGCGAGGGCGTGCGTGTCCACCGGTCCGCCGTTGTCGGCGAGGTTGCAGCCCGACGGGAGGGCATCCGACCCGCCGCACTCGCCACTGCACACTACGTCCAACCCGATCGCCGTGCAGTTGCCGACCGAGTCGAGCAGGTTGTAGCCCTGTGATGTGATGGTGCCGCCGTTCGCCGTGAAGCAGTCCTCGATTGTGTCATCCCCTCCGCCGGGCTCTCCCTTGTAGTTGACGTTGTC
The DNA here is from genome assembly GCA_964648595.1 of uncultured Acidimicrobiaceae bacterium. Classification (GTDB taxonomy): domain Bacteria; phylum Actinomycetota; class Acidimicrobiia; order Acidimicrobiales; family SZUA-35; genus SZUA-35. Next base: position 883 of record CAZYLX010000343.1, on the reverse strand, counting down.
GGCCACGATGCTGTTCTGGATGTCGACGGAGGCTTGCAGTGCATAGATGCCTCCGCCGGTAGAGGCGGAGTCTCCGGTCCCCGCGATGTTCGAACCGATCGTCGACCAGCTGATATCCACGGTGGTGGCGGACCCCAGGACTTCCATGGCGCCGCCGTCGTCATCCGCGGAGTTGCCGCACATGGAGACGTTCTCCATCACGACGGATGCGCCTCCTTCAATAAAGACGGCACCGCCGTCATCGCCCGTGTGGTTGTTGTTGAACGTGACGCCCTTGAGTGTGATCGTGCCGGCGCCGATGTCGATCGCACCGCCGTCGGCGTTCGAATTGTTGACGGCGGTCGTTTGGTTGTTGTCGAAGAAGGTGTTGGTGATGTCGACCGTGTTGGCGGCCGCGATGTGGATGGCACCACCCGCCAATTCCAGCTTGCCGCTGCCGGTCGTAGGCGTCCGGCCCCGCTGCAGGGTCAGGTAGTCCAGGTCGACGTCGGCGGTGCCGCTGTTGATCAGAAAGATCCGACCGGCGAGATTGCCGTCGATGGTGATCCCATCCACCGGCGGAAACGGCCGGATGGAGATATCGCTGGTGATCGTCAGCTCGCCGTTGGTGAGCGTGATGGTGGCACCATCTGCAATCGACGAGTCGAACAGGATCGTGTCGGCACCGGACCCGGCAACACAGTCTCCGGACGTGGTGTCGGTGTCACTGTTGGCGTTGCGGATCGCCTCGCGAAGCGTGCAGTTACCATTGCCGCCGGTGATGTTGTCCGCCGTCGAGTCGACCGTGATGTCTGCCGCGAACACGGCTGCGGATGTAATGCAGAGAGCGAAAAAAAGTGCGGCAACTGTGAAGAGTGGTTTGCACCGTATCATCGTGATCTCC
>CAZYLX010000342.1:0-4564 GCA_964648595.1 uncultured Acidimicrobiaceae bacterium | reverse complement strand
ATGGCTCGATGCGGCATCACCACTCCGAGCGCTTGCTCAATACCGACGACATCCCGAACTGGGCGAACAGTTGCTGCTCGATGCTGGAGCTCACCCGGCCACCGCCGGCTGGGCGGCCGATCACCACAAGCCGATGGAGAAATGGCGGATCGACTCCCAGGTCGGCGAGGTCCTCAAGGCGGCCGACGGCGACTGAGAGAGCGACCGTTCGTTCAGGAGTCGACGTCGAGTGGCACCGTGAGCTTTGTGTCGCTGACAACGATCCCGCCTCGATCTCCGATCTCGATCGAGCCGTAGCGTTGGGTGAAGACCGGTGGCAGGAGCCGATCGCCTGGCAACGACAGCCACAAACGGAAAAGGTGCCTGCGAAGCGCCGGATCGGGATCGTCCACGAAGCCCGTGCGGTCGTGGAGCAACGAGTGGTTGTAGACGAACTGGATGTCGCCAGGTTCGAGGTCCATGCTCAAATGCACGTGGGGTTCGTCGACCACGGCATCCCAGAGGTCGAGCGCTTCGACATGTTCGGGGGTGGGGCGCGGTGCATCGGGGAGATGCGCTGCAGAGTCGACGTAGGTTCGCTGGTAGATGACGGTCAGCCGGCCATCGAACCAGGACAAGACGGGTATCTCGAACCAGGGGTCGGCGCCCTCGGGGATCTCACCACGGCGATCGGTCGCAATCGGCTCGAACAGCCAGGCCGCCAGATCGGGGCGGCGCTCGCGCACGATCCGATACACCGTCTCAGCGCTTGCCAGCTGTGAGCGTCCGCCTGAGACCGCAGTACGAAGACACAGGAGGCCGACGGCGTCGGTCGAGTCGGTGTGGAAGCTCTGCCGATTGTTCGTCTGGTAGATCCGGGTGCCGGGGTCGGCAAGATCGCCCCCCACATCCTTGACGTGGCCGAGCAGGTGCCCGGCCGAGTTCTGTGACCGGAGATCGCCGATCAGCCGCCCGAGAATCATGAAGCCGACAGCCGAGGTCCGATGATCGACCTCACCGACAGGAAGGCCTTTCAGAAGGGTGAACCCGTGGCGGCTGATCAGATCCTCTCGAATGCCATTAGCAAGCTCACGGAGCGATGCAGGGGCGCTAGAGCCGACATCGAGCGAGGTCAGATCCGTATCTTCGAGCGCCCGCGCCATGTCGAACAGGTCCTCGAGTTGGCCAGGCGTCCAGTGGCGCGTCCAACGTTCGGGAGTCGCCGCCATGTCGGCGCCCATCCACGATGCTGCTGTTTCCGGAACTAGGGGAGCGGGGGATGTCACTGGATCACTGGCCAGTGAACGCGTTGAGGATGCCGGAGCCAGGAGCGCTCCACACTTCCTCGTTGGCGATCAGCGAAGACAACGCCCTCCGTAACGCCCGTATTCGGTGTGGCTGACCGGACATCCACGGATGGATGACCAGCGACAGGATCCTCCCGTCAGCGGGTGAACTCTCACGATGCACGGCCGCCATCGCATCTTCGACCTGTTCGGCGAACGAGATCTCTGATTGCTGATAGTGCAGCTGGATCGTTTGGTCGTCGAGCTCGTGGCTCATGGGCATCGCGTGGATGGTCCCGCTCGCCGTGGTGAGCGGGTAGGGCATCTCGTCGTTGTACCAATCACCCACGTACTCGACCCCGCGCTCGGCCAGCAGATCGAGTGTGTGCATCGACTCGGAGCGAGCAGGAGACAACCAGCCAGTCACAGGCTGACCCGACATCTCGCGGAGCACGCCGAGCGACTCGTCGATCTGCGCCGCCTCGTCAGCTATGTCGAGGCCACCGTAGTGGAGCTTGCCCATGTCGACGCCGTTCGCCATGACCTCCCAGCTGCGCCGAGTGACTTCGTCCATGAGCTGCGGGTAGCGCTGGGCCACCTTGGAGTTGAAGCTCACCGATGGCTCGATTCCCAGTTCATCGAGCAACCGGAAAACGCGGAACGCACCGATTCGGTTGCCGTAATCGCGAAGCGTGTAGTGGCGAAGGTCGGGATACGGAGTGACCATGCCACCCGGAGCTTTGAACGGTGCGGCCGGCTGATCGAGCGGGAAAAACTCGAGCGCGACATTGACCCAGAGGGCAACACGGGCGCCACCTGGCCACTGCACCTTCGGGCGCTCGTTGAGCATCGACCATTCGTACCGGTCGTGATCCATTCCGTACTCGCGATGGGCGAAGTGCATGTAGGAGTCGGGTAGTGCCATTGCGCTACCTCCTGTTGGCGGCAGCGATGGAGGCCGCAGCAGCGTCGTAGTGATGGTCGTAGTAATACTCGGCGATCTCGCGTCCGGTGGTCACCCACACGTCGTCGTGGCCGGTGATGTATTCGAGCGCCTCCTCGAAGGCGTCGATCCGATGCGGTCGACCGACTGCGTACGGGTGGAGGGGAATACACATGACGGTGCCGTTCTCTGCCCCCTCTTCGTAGAGCTGGTCGAAGTTGGCCTTCAACATCTCGGCATAGCGACGCGGTGGTTGCTGGTTCACGTTGTAGACGATGATGTCGTTCATCTCGAGCGAGTAGGGCACCGAGATCAAACGCCCGTTCCGTACGTTCACGGGCTGAGGTTGATCGTCGCAGAAGAGATCGCAGGTGTAGAGGATTCCGTACTCGGCGAGTAGGTCCATGGTCCGCTCTGTGTGGGTGAGCGCGGGTGCGAGCCAACCGGCGATTCGCTGCCCGGTGTGGCGTTCGACTGCTTCGAGTGAATCCTCGATGATGGCCCGCTCCTGGGCCTCGTCCATGCCGTAGGAGTAGTGCGTGTTGTAGATGCCGTGCGAGAAGATCTCCCAGTCACGTTCGACACATGCCTCGACCAGCTCAGGATGATGATCACAAACAGCGACGTTCAGCGAGACACTGCCTCGGACGCCGTAGCGATCCATCACATCCATCATCCGCTTCGTGCCGACTCGGTTCCCGTAATCGCGGAGCGAGTAGTTCAAGACGTCGGGCTCAGGGCGGGGCCAGGCCTTCCGCGTTGGATTGGGTTCGGGTTGGAGTTCGTAGAACTCGATGTTGGGGGCCACCCAGAACGCCACCTTGGCCCCATTCGGCCACGTGAGCTTCGGGCGGCCCTCCCATGGCCAGTAGTCGTAGAGTCCAGGGTCCGATGGATCGGAGAACGGCTCCGAACTCGCGCCGACGTCAGGCATCGTCGCCCCCGTTCTGGAGGTAGTCGAGCACCTCTGCAACGGGAAGCACGTCGGCGTACTTGAGTGACATGTCTGCCAGGTTCGCGAAATGGGGGATCTCGTGTTTGTCGGCAACACACTCCTCGGGAACGATCGTGCGATACCCACGGGAAAGGCTGTCGATCGCCAAAGCACGAACACATCCTGAGGTCGACCCGCCCGTGATGATCACGGTGTCGACCTGATGCCACACCAACAGGCTCTGCAGTGGGGTCTCGAAGAACGGCGAGGGCATCTTCTTCTCGTAGACGGCGTCGCGGACGCGATCGACGTCGAGCCGGTCGTCGAGTTCAGATCGCCGCGACCCACGCTTGATGTTCTGGAGCGAGTTTTCTGTGTCGGTCCGCGTGCCCCAGATACCGCAGTCCTCCCCAGACTCCATGTAGGCAACGAAGGTCCACACAACAGGCCAACCTCGTGCTCGGTTCGCGGCAACGAGGTCGTTCACGAACCCGAGCTGGTTCGGATGTGTCTGGTACGCGGTCGGGAACTCGTCGACCAGGGTGTAGGCCTTCTGGATGTCGATGTTGACGACCACGGCCTTGCGTCCGAAGCCGAAGCGAGCTCGGTTCGGCTTGGCCTTGATCTGTTCGTAATACTCACGAGGGGTGAGATCGGACGTTTCCATGGTGTCTCCGGTTAAAGGGGTGGTTGGTAGGGATGATCTCGGTCAGTGACGGCGCTGTCGGCGAGCAGGTAGAAGTGGAACTTGGTCCGTCCGGCTGGGCCACGCGAGGGATCGATCGGATGCTCGCCGAACCAGGCGGTGTACTTGTCGTAGGCGGCATGGTCGGCGAAGTGCAGCTCGACGATGCGGTAGAAGGTGGCAGGCTCGTCCATCGTCGACGTGCCTGCGCTGCTGGCCGTGATTGGTCGGACGATGTCGTTGGTGACGAGTCGGTCGAGGTACGGATTGGCCAGCAGGTCGGGGAAGTGCACGTCGGCGAGCCAGCGCTCGTACTCCTCGACGCTGACGCCTTCGACGATGTCATAGCCGAGCAGTGCCTTCACTCCTGGCTTGTCGGTCATGTGGCGCCCCTCATCGATGCTCGCCGAGCGATCTCGGCCTCCCATTCGGTGGCGGCAGTGAGTCCCACCACCTCGTTGACTTCCTGGAAGGTCGCCATGCGGTCCAACCAGCTGCTCGTCGATCCGTTTGCCTTGAGATCTCCCAGCAGTTGCTGGGCGACAGGAACCAGGGCACGGGTCAGCGCGCCGGGGTAGATCACGAAACAGAAGCCGAGCTCGGCGAGACGCTCGGCCGGCAGCAGGGGAGTCTTCCCGAACTCGACCATGTTGGCCATCAGGCGATGCCCCGCCAGTTCGGTGCCGACGCGCTGCAATTCTTCCTCGGTCTGAGGTGCTTCGACGAACAGCAGGTCG
>CAZYLX010000341.1:0-4564 GCA_964648595.1 uncultured Acidimicrobiaceae bacterium | reverse complement strand
GTTCCGGACCGTCGTCGAGGCGAGTTCCACGCTTCGGCTCACGATCGCTGCCGGATCAGATGTCGGTCGAGTTGTTGCCGATGCTCCGTCGGCAACAGAGGTGATCGATCTCGAGCGAGTGGACGCCGGCCGGTGGGCCGCCGAGCGAGTGGCTCGCCCGATCGACGTCAGTGTCGGTGTCTACGACAGCGTCGTGCTGCGACACAGCGATGGCACGGTGTCGTGGTACCTGGCCCTGCATCACGTGGCGACTGATGCCACCAGTTCTGCGTTGGTGTTCGACGCAACCGTCCAGGCGTACTTCGGTGAGTCATTCGACATCGTCGACGGCCTGACAGAGCGTCAGAGCGGCGCAGAGGTCGTTCCTTCCAAGCGGCACCAACGAGCAGTCGATTTCTGGGCCGAGCGCCCGTCGGCGCCCGTCGTCGGCACGCTCTATCGCCCCGTTGCCGAGCGTCAGCCGGCATCCCATCGTGTTCCGGTCGCTTGGTCGTCTGTCGACTCCTTGGAAGCAGCACTGTCCGGGCCGTACCGGATGATCAGTGAGGATCTGGCGTGGACCTCCTTCCTCATGACCGCGCTCTCGGTCCATCTGCACCGTGTCTCGGGTGCTGACCGTTTCGCCGTCGGTCTCCCGGTGCACAACCGCTCGGGGCGGGGCACGCAACGTGTCATCGGCCCGCTCATGGAGGTGTACCCCGTCGATGTCGAGATCGACCCGGACGCCACGTTCGCTGAGCTCCACAGAAGCATCAGCAAGTCATTGATGACCGTCGTCGGCAACGCGCTTCCAGGAGTCGGAGCGTCAGCGGCGGACGTCTCGGCCCTCGTCAACGTCATCTCCCGGGGTGCGCTCGGATCGTTCGGTGAGTTCGCAACGTCGACCGAGTGGATTCATCCCGGTGCAAACGACCCGAATCACCTGCTCACCGTCCAACTCACGACCTACAGCTCGGGCCGCCCTGCCCTCGAGTTGGACGTGAACGATGCAGGTGCGGGCCCCGAGCAACGAATAGCGAGCACGGGCCACCTCCGAGCAATCATCGACGCCATGGTGGCCGATCCAGACCAAAGCATCACCGTGGGTCCACTGGCCACCCAAAACGAAGTGTCGGCTCTCGAGAGCTGGGGCAACGGCGAACCTCGGGCCGATCATCGCTTCACCTTCGACCCGCAACGCCAACGCTCGACCGGATCGGTCGTGAAGCGGCTGTCTGTTGCCCTGGCCAACAACAACAAGCCAGCCATCATTGATGGCGACGTGGTCCTCACCGGCCGTCAGCTGTGGGACAAAGCGACAGACGTGGCACGCTCGCTAGGCGCAGCCGACGTGGGGCCCGGCCATCGAATCGGGATCGAGATGGAGCGATCAGCCGACGCCATCGTTGCCATTCTCGGGGTGCTGATCGCCGGAGCGAGTTATGTGCCGATCGATCCCAACCAGCCGCAGGAACGACGGCAGTCACTCGGAGAACGAGCCGAGGTCACCGGCGTATTGCTCGACCTCGACGGCATCCAACGGACAAATGAGGCCACGAGGGAAGAACGGCAGCCGTCTCCGATCTCGATGGACGACGAGGCCTATGTCTTGTTCACCTCCGGTTCGACGGGCGAGCCGAAGGGCGTACCGATCAGCCATGGTGGTCTGGCCGACTATCTGGCATTCGCGAGTGAGCGCTATCTCGGCCCAAAACAGCGGCGCCCGATCGCCCCGCTGTTCACCTCCCTCGGTTTCGATCTCACCGTGACCAGCCTGTTCCTTCCACTGATCGGAGGAGGGACGATCGTGGTGATCACCGAGGACGGCGTTCCGGGGTTGCAGGCGGTTGCTGGTCATCCGGAACTGACCTGGATCAAGGCCACGCCCTCACACCTCGAACTGTTGGGCCGCCTGCTTCCGGACTCGCATCGGATCACAACGATGGTCGTTGGCGGCGAGGCATTCCGCGACCGACTCGGAGCGGAGTTGGCCGCTGGACATCCGGGCCTCGAGATCTTCAACGAATACGGGCCGACTGAGGCTGTTGTCGGCTGCATGATCCACCGCTGGTCGCCCTCATCGAGCGGTGACCTCGAAGCGGCGATCGGCGACGTGCCGATCGGTGTACCGGCCCCGGGTGTTGCGCTCCGTATCGTCGACCGCGCCGGGAACGACGTTCCCATCGGTGTTGCCGGTGAACTCCTCATCAGCTCCGACGGGCTGAGCCCGGGATACCTCGGGATTCCTGCGAACACCAGACCGTTCAGTGTCCACCGCGACCGTCGTTGGTACGCATCTGGCGACGTCGTCCGCCTGACAGGGCCGGAAGGAGCGGTCTACGTCGGCCGAGTCGACGACCAGATCAAATTGAACGGCGTTCGGCTCGAGCCCGCTGAGGTCGTGGCTTCGATCGAGGCCCATCCCGACGTGTCTCGAGCTGTTGTTCGGCTTTGGTTGCCGGCTCCCGATGCCCGTCCGCTTCTGGCGGCTTGGGTCGAGGCCGACAGGACGTTGGACGGCTCTGCGCTGCGTGTCTTTCTTCTCAGCAGACTGGCCGCACATCAGATTCCGTCAGCGTTCTCCATCGTGACCGAGCTCCCGTTCAACCGCAACGGGAAGCTCGACACCGACGCTTCGCCAACACCAGAACGGGTTCGGCTCTCGAACCTGTCGGTTGACGGCGAAGGCGCGTTCGTTGGTGACTCGACCACATCAGCAGTGCTCGATGCTGTGCGAGATGCTTGGACTCGGGCCCTGAGCCTTGGCGTTTCCGCTGATACTGCCGGTGCTTCGGTCGACGGCACGTTCGCGGTCAGCAGCTCAGTGCTGAACCCCGACGACGACTTTTTCGTCCTGGGGGGCGATTCACTCGCTGCCCTCGAGATGACCGCAGCGCTCACCGAAACGCTGTCGGTCGACGTTCCCGAGGGGCTCGTGTTTGCCGCTCCGACACTCGGTGAGTTCGTCTCGGTCGTCTCTCGTTTGGATCCGACGCTCGGCCATGACGCCGGTCCGACCCGGTCAGGCCTCGCCGTTCCGGAGCCATCACCGGGGGAGGAGGCGATGTTCTTCGAACACTGCCTCGAGCCCGCGAGCTCTCGCTATCACATCGGACGCCGCTATTTCGTCGACCAGCACATCGATGCCGACCGATTGCTGGCAGCCGCCGAGCAGGTCGTTGCCAGACATGAGCCGCTTCACACCACGCACGGTCAAGCTCGACGTCGGCTCGACGTCGACGAAGCGTTGCATTTCTCGGTTCCTCAGCTCGACGGCGCTCTGTCCATGAGCGAGGAGGTCAGCAGGGTCGCGGCGCGAACGCTCTACGAGGCCCCGTTCGATCTCGACAACGGGCCGCTGGTCCGGATCGCCTTGCACCACCTCGAGGATGGAAGAGATGCTGTCGTCGTCGCCATGCATCACGTCTCCGGTGATGCCGGGTCGCTTGATCGCTTCTGGGCCGACCTGAGCCGGGCCCATGACGGCGTCTCGTTGAGTCCCCTCGCCGTGTCCTATGCCGACCACGCCGATTGGCAACGGGCACGCGACAAGGGCGAAGAGTTCTGGGCGTCGCTGTGGGCTGAGTCGGTCACCACGGACCTTGGCCTGGTGGCGCCGCTGAGCGAAGAGTCGGACGGCTATCTCGAACAACCAGCGAGCTTCACGGCCAGCGAATTGAAGTCGGGCCCAGGTCGAACACCCACCGCTACCGCCCTCGCCGCTTTGGCCAGGTTGCTCGATCTCCACCATGGAGCCTCAGACGACGAACGACCAGCTCGGTATGGGATCGGGCTTACCGCATCGGTTCGGGAACACCCGACATCAGAACCAATGGTCGGCTATTTCTTGAACACGTTGCCCCTGGTGGTATCGGTCGACCGAGAAGCAACGTTGGCCGGACTTGCGTCCGCCTGTTCCGATCTGCTCGGTGTTGCACTGCCACACCGGGCCCACCCGTACGCCGAGATGGTCGGTCACGCTCGGCGCGAGGGTCACCAAATGCCAACGCCAGATGTGTTGCTGGCAGTGGAAGATCTCGCACCTGCGGTGCTCGACGGCATGCAGGTACAACACGAGATTCTGGCATCGGGCCACGCGATCGCCGGCGTCACCGTGTTCGTCCAGATCCGCGGCGAACGGGTCGACCTCGGAATTGAGTTCGCCGGCAGGACCCTTGGGGCAGCGCGAGCCCGACTTCTGTTGGACGACCTGGATTCGCTGATCAGCACCGCACTCGCCGGCGAAGGTCAGGACTCCGAGCGATCGACTCCACGTCTCCCATCCGCTGCAGGATCCGTGCTCGTGGGACCCGCCCAACCCTCAGATGATCCGATCACCGCCGATATCGCGGCATTCTTCACCGACCGAGACGGGGGTCCGGCCGTCCGCTGCGGGAACTCGCAGCTGACGTGGCCAGAGCTGGGTCGTCGGTCCGCTCAGGTCGCCGAGCAACTTCGTCTCAACGGCGTCGGCCAAGGAGACCGGGTGGCGCTCAGCCTCGAGCGTTCGGTCGAGCTCGTCATCGGTCTCGTGGCGATTCAACGATTGGGTGCCATCTACGTCCCGGTCGATCCCACCTACCCG
>CAZYLX010000340.1:0-4566 GCA_964648595.1 uncultured Acidimicrobiaceae bacterium | reverse complement strand
ATGCCGCAGATGCCGAGGGCGTCGTCGCCGTGTTCACCGCGGCCGATCTCGAGCTCGCCCCGGCTCCACCCTCGATGCCGATGCTCAACCAGCAAATGCTGCGAACCTGGCTGGCATCGGACCGTGTGCGGTTCGTCGGCGAACCAGTCGCCGTTGTCATCGCAACGTCTCGAAACGCTGGGGTCGACGCGGCCGAACAGGTCTTCATCGACTACGAGCCCCTGAACCCCGTGATCGACACGGCAATCTCGGTCCAAGACTCGAACCTGCTCTTCCCTGACGCAGGAACCAACGTCGCCTTTGCTGTCCCATCGGGTGCCGGCGACGATTTCTTCGACGGTTGCGAGGTCACGGTCAGCCTCGAGTTCCGCAATCAGCGTCTCGCTCCCTGTCCGCTCGAGCCTCGGGCCACGGTCGCGATCTGGGAAGCCGGCGATGACGGGGCCCTACACCTCACGCAGTGGTCGACCACCCAAGGGGCGCACGGCACTCGCGACACGCTTGCAGCGGCAACCGGCGTCGATCCCGCTCAGGTCCGAGTCATCTGTCCCGATGTCGGCGGCGGATTCGGCGCGAAGAACGGCGGCTACCCCGAAGACATCGTGTGTGCACTCGTTGCTCGGGTCATGGACAAGCCGATTCGGTGGGCGGAGACACGCTCGGAGAGCATGCTCGGTCTTGTTCACGGGCGGGGGTGCGACTTCTCAGCAACGATCGGCGGAGGCCGCGACGGCCGGGTCTTGGCCTACAGGGTGCACAGCCGCCAGGACGGAGGTGCGTACCCGGCGGTGGGGGCCGTCCTGCCGTTCATCAGCCGCATCATGGCCTCCGGTGTCTACGACATCGAGAAGGTCGATTTCTCCGCAACATCGGTGGTCACCAACACGGTGCCGATGGGCGCCTATCGCGGTGCCGGTCGACCTGAGGCCGCCGCAGCGATCGAACGAATGATGGATGCGTTCGCCGCCGAACTCGAGATGGACCCATCCGACATTCGCCGCCTCAACTTCGTCAAGCCCGAGGCCTTCCCCTTCACCTCACCAACCGGTGCCGCAATGGACACCGGCGAATACGCAAAGGCACTCGATGCGGTGCTCGAGTCCGTCGACTACGACGCGCTACGGGCCGATCAAGCGGCCAGACGTGAGGACCCCTCGGCCAAGCTCCTGGGGCTCGGCTGGGCTGCGTACGTCGAGATCGCGAACCCGATGGGTAGTGGAGATTTCGGAAGCATCGAGGTCCGACCGGACGGGACCGCGCTCGTCCTCACCGGCGTCTCGGCTCACGGCCAGGGTCATCACACGGCGTTCGCTCAGATCGCCTCTGATCTCACCGGGATCGCCTTCGACATGATCGAGGTCCGCCACGGCGACACCGCCGAGGTGCCACGAGGAGGCGGTACCGGTGGTTCACGCTCACTCCAGGTCGGCGGCAGCGCTGTCCTCCAGGCCAGCGAAGGGCTCGTTGAGCGAGCCAAGGACATCGCCGCCGAACTGCTCGAGGCGAATCCCGATGACATCGTCCTCGACACCGAGCGGGGCGATTTCTCGGTCACGGGTACTCCGGCCATCGCCAAGGATTGGGCAGACATCGCTCAACGGGCGACCGCCGAGACCGACGAACCCTTCCGCTTCGAGGCAGATTTCACGCCTGACGGTGCGACGTTCCCCTTCGGGGTCCACCTCTCGGTGGTCGAAGTCGACCGTGATACCGGTGAAGTCACCTGCCTCCGCCACATCGCCTGCGATGATGCCGGCACCATGGTGAACCCGTTGCTCGTCGACGGCCAGGTACACGGCGGGGTCGCGTCCGGTATCGCCCAAGCCCTTGTCGAAGAGTTCGTCTATGACGAGCAGGGAAACCCCATCACGTCGAACTTCATGGACTATGCGTTGGTCTCGGCTGCCGAACTGCCGAGCTTCGAACGCATTCCCCAGGAGACCCCAAGCCCTCGCAACCCACTCGGGGCGAAGGGCATCGGAGAATCCGGAACGATCGGATCCACGCCGGCAGTCCAAAATGCTGTCGTTGATGCCTTGAGTCATCTCGGCGTCCGCCATGTCGACATTCCGACCACTGCCGAGCGTGTGTGGCGGGCCATGAAAGCCGAAGCTTGACCCGCGGCGAATCAGCCGAAATCAAGGTCCAGGCTCGCCTCGATGGATGCCGCGACGGGAGCAACGTTCCCTGCGGCAGTGATGCCGTTCTCTCCGAAGTGGTCGCCCTCGAAGACCTCAACCCGAAGCTCTGAACACCCTGGCCGCCAACGTTCGAACGTTGCATCAGGATCGGTGTTCTTCGCAGCAAGGAAGAGCACCAGGACGTCGATCGCGGGCGGCCGGTAGCTTGCGACCATGCGATTGGCAGCAGCGAACATACGTTGAGCAACAACGGCAGGGAGTTCGGTGCCGCTTGTTGCCTGCTGGGCTTGTGAACGGCGCTTGCGCTGCCACCGCGCATACCGTCGTTGGGCCCGGCCGCTGAGCTCATTGGCAACTCCACGGGGGCCATCCGTGTCGAGAATTCGCCGCATGTCCTCAACGATGCCGATGGCATCGAAGTCGCGACGCCAATCTGGATGCACGGTGTCCTGGAGGATCAGGCCGCGATAGGAATGTTCTCGATCGACCGCCCGAGCAGCCAGCTCCCAAGCCAGGAGCCCACCACTCGAACCGCCGAGCAGCGTCGCCTCACACCCGTCGAGCGCGCGTTCGAGTACCGGCTCGATCAGATCGGCGATCGCCTCCACCCGATCGATCGGTTCCGACTTGCCGTCATACCCGGGGAGCCGAACACCCAAGATCGGGACGGATCGGTTCAATGCCGTGATCAGCGGTTCGTAGCCGAGCAAGTGGCCGCTGCCGGGCGCCAACAAGACCAGAGCTGGCACGTCTTCGTCACCTCGACGGATCCACTCGACGAGGTCGCTGCCCCGAACCCGGGTCCCTCCAGCCTCCTCGCCGCCAGCCCACTTGTGCGGTTCGATCCCCTCGCCGGCCTGCGTCCCCGCCGATTCTGCGAGTGCGCTGCCGAGCCGCTCGGCAACGGTGCGCGCTGTCGGCTCAGCCAACAATGAGGTGACGGAGAACTCGGTGGCGAAATGGTCCTCGAGATCCATGGCCAAGGTCAGGGCTGCGAGTGAGTCACCGCCAGATTCGAAGAACCCATCATCGAGTCCGACCTCGGACCTGAGGTGGCGAGAGAAGAGCGCGACGACTGAAGCCTGGGAATCGGTCATGTCGGATGTGTAGACGGCGGGGAGCGGTTCCTCGGCCGGGAACTCCATCGCTGACAGAGCAGCCCGGTCGATCTTTCCGTGGATGGTGGTGGGGAGCTGTTCGTGGGTGACGTACCGGCTCAGCTGGGCGGCAGCGGGCAACGAGGCCCGCACCGCAGTTCGCAACGCTCCGACGTCGAACGGGACAGTTCCTGTTTCGACATGGGCAACGAGAAGCTCTCTCCTCACCTCACCAGAGCCAACTCCACCGGCAACCACGGCGGCTGCATCGACTCCATCAACGCCCACGAGCACCCGCTCGACGTCCCCAGGCTCGAGCCGTACGCCACCGACGTTGAGCTGATCGTCGATTCGGCCCATGAAGACGAGCGTCGACGTTCCGGCTGAATCGGCCACAGCGGCAACGGCATCACCCGTTCGGTACGTCCTGCCCGGTCCGAAGTCGGATGCACCCGCGAACGGCGAGCCGGATGCCACATCGAGGTAGCCGTTTGTGACACCGGCGCCACCGATCATGAGCTCGCCGATCGCCCCGAACGGCACGAGCTCACCGTTGGTATCGACAACAGCGCACCACGAACCGGCGATCGGCGTGCCGATGGGGACGGGATCGAGCCCGGGCAGACACCGGTGGGCCGTCGACCAGACCGTGGCCTCTGTCGGCCCGTATTCGTTGATGAGCAGCGATCCTGGCCGGACTGCGTGATGGCGATCGACGAGATCAGACGAACACGCTTCACCGGCGACGGTCACTGTCGAGGGCCAATGCAACGCGTGAGCTCCACGGTTCAAGAGGGCTCGATACAGGCTTGGCACCATCAACACATGCGAGACCCGTGCCCGGTGCATCAATTCGAGCAGTGCATCGGGATCGTGGGCCTCTGCTTCGGTGGGAATGACGACCTCGCCACCACTGGCGAGCGTCCAGAACAACCCGACGATCGATGAATCGAAACCGATACTGGACAGGAGCAGGAATCGCTCAGGTCCTTCCGGATACACCTCCACCCTCGCGTTGGTGCTCGTTGCCAGCTGGCCGTGGGTGACGGGAACCCCCTTGGGCACGCCCGTTGATCCTGACGTGAAGATGACGTAGGCGACGTCCCGCGCACCGACGGGACAGTCGACGAACAGCGGCTCGGTGCCGTTGTCTGGGCTGATGGACAGCGACGGAAGCCAGGGGACTTCCTGGCCCGGTTCGACGAGGGCAACCATCGGCGATGCGGTGTCGAGAATGCGTTGTTGCCGATCCGCCGGGTAGGTGGGATCGACCTGGACGTAGATGGCACCCAATCGTTGAATCGCCACGAGACCGATGACGAGCTCGA
>CAZYLX010000339.1:0-4574 GCA_964648595.1 uncultured Acidimicrobiaceae bacterium | reverse complement strand
GGTCCACATGGGCCTGGGGTACGCGATGACCGAAGGTTTTCCTTGCGACGCTGACGGGCGGCCACTGAACTCCACCCTTCGTTCGCTCGACATCATCAGGCCGAAGGACATGCCTGATGTCGACGTGATACTGGTCGAATCGCCCGAGCCGAACTCGCCGTATGGGATCAAGGGTGTTGGCGAGATCGGTCTCGTGCCGACCGCCGGTGCTGTGGCCGCGGCAATGCACGACCGCGACGGTGAGTGGCGCAACGAACTGCCGCTGGTCAACCAGGCCAACCGCGAGCGGGCGGACGCCTGGGAGTAACCCCCTGATGGAGATCGTCATCACCGAGACCCCAGAAACTGGCGCCGGACTGGTCGCCGATGTCATCCAGCGAACGATCGCTGATGAGGAGGCCCCCGTCATCGGTTTGGCCACTGGGAGCACGCCGCTCCCGACCTATGGCGAATTGATCAGACGTCACCGCGCCGGCCTCAGCTTCGCTCACGTCGAGGCCTTCCTGCTCGACGAGTACGTGGGCCTCGCTGCCGATCACCCGCAGACCTATCGGGCATTCATCAAGCGGGAGTTGACCGATCATCTGGATCTTCCCGATGCGAGTTTGCACAGCCCGGATGGAGCTGCCACCGACCTCGCCGCGGCTGCCATTGCCTACGATCGTGCGATCGCCGATGCCGGTGGCGTCGACGTCCAGATTCTCGGCATCGGACGAGACGGCCACATCGGGTTCAACGAACCCAGCTCCAGCCTGGGGTCACGGACCCGCCTCAAAACCCTCGCGGAAAAGACGCGGGTCGACAACGCACGCTTCTTCGACGGCGAGATCGACCAGGTCCCTCGTCACTGCATGACCCAGGGGATCGGCACCATTCTCGACGTAAAACACATCGTCCTGATCGCATGGGGTGACGCAAAGGCGAAGCCCATCGCCATGGCCGTCGAAGGCCCGATCACGGCCATGGTCCCGGCGTCCGCTCTTCAACTCCACCCTCACGTCACGGTCATCCTCGACGAGGCTGCTTCGGCAGGTTTGGCCAATATCGACTACTACCGGGAGACCTACAGCAACAAGCCGCCTTGGCAGACGCTGTGACCAACCGTCTCCGGGTCGACGAGCCATTAACCGGCCGTCTTCACCCGCCGCCAGGCCCGCCGATCCGCTCGTCGATCCAGGCATCGACTGTCTCCCACTGCTCGAACAGCCATGCTGTCTGCTCGTCTCGGTCACTTGGCCGATCCTCCAGCGGCGCGGGCCAGGCATGAGCGACGACGTCGCGGCCAAGCGGAACTGACGCCCAGAGATCACCGAGTCCATGGAGGTTCTCGAGGCCGACGTGGGCGACGAAGACAACGAACGCGTCGGGGGCACCCTCGATGGCGGCCGTGACAGCGCCCGGTCTCGGGAGAAGCGTGTGGCGAAGCTGCTCCGCTCGTTCGGCGTGCTCGGCTCGCCCCCTGGCACGGAGAGCGGCGACGGAATGATCGCGCCGCTTTGCTGTGTAGTTCCCCCCCTCTGGGAAGATCACCAGGGTTTCTTCTGGGCCCAGCCCGGCGGCCAGCAACCGGATCGAGTCGAGATCGGTGTCCAGTCCGTCTGAGTTCCCCCCGAGGTAGTGGTAGCCGAGACGCTCCCCGGAGATGTCGAGGAACGGGTCCCACTGGAGCTTGGATGCCCCCACCATGTGGAGTTGGCGCCCGAGGTCACGAATGACGATTCGAGCGATGAGGAACGCGTCGCCGGGGCCAGCGTGTCTGGCAAGAAGGAGCCGAGGACCCGCAGGGACGGGTTCGTAGGTGTATGCGAATCCGAACCCGAGGAAGAATCGGATGGCTCTGGTGATGAGTTCGAAGTACTGACCGGTCAGCTTCGTATTGGCTCGAACCCAGAAGGGCCGATCCATGAAGATCCCGAATGCGCTTCCAACCCAGACAGTGAGCAGCGTGAACAGCCCGAACACTTCGACCACGCAGAACGCAAGGCCGATGCCGACGAATCGGCTCAGTCGCCACCGACGACGATCGAACGCAAGATCCAAGACAGCGGCGAATAGATGAAGCACCGGGGACAAGATCGCAAGGAACAGTGCACCAACGAAGACAACGGGCGCCACGATCAGACGTCGTAGCCAGCGTGGTGGAGGTGTGTCCATCGCATGTCCGGTTCCGTGAGGTGAGCAACAACGTAGTACGTCACCGAGTGGCCTCGTTCTGGTTGGATCCCGACCCAGTCTGAGCGGCCCGGTGGTAGTGTCCAGCTCATGTCGAAGCCTGGCCACAAGCTGGCGTGGGTGCTGGGTGGTGGTGGCCTGAGAGGCGCCGCCGAAGTCGGTATGGCGAAGGCACTCGCGGCCAAGGGGATCCAACCTGATCTCATCGTTGGAGCGTCGGTCGGGTCCATCAACGGAGCAGTTCTCGCGTCGGCCCCGATTGAGGAGTCGACCGCCCAGTTGGCGCAGATGTGGGAGACGATGGCGGTCTCGGCGGTCTTCAACGAGTCATTATTCAGCCGGGCGAAAAACCTGATCAATCACTGGACCCACCTGCATTCGAACGAACCTCTGAGGCATCTCATCGACGAATGGGTGCCGTACTCGCGAATCGAGGACTCGTTCACCGCATTCCAATGCGTTGCGGCCTGCATCGAGTCGTCGGCTGAGCACTGGTTCACCGAGGGATCTGTCCAAGAGGCCGTGCTGGCATCGAGTGCTCTCCCGGGTGTTCTGCCTCCCGTTGAGGTGGCCGGCCGTCACTACATCGACGGTGGAGTTGTCAACTCGATCCCGGTCTCTCGGGCCATCCAGCTGGGAGCCGACGAGATCTACGTGCTGCACGTCGGCCACATCGACGACCCGCTCGCCGTGCCAAGGCATCCGTGGGACGTTGCCATGGTGTCGTTCGAGATCGCTCGGCGTCATCGCTTTCATCATGAGCTCGATGTCTTGCAGGAAGGCATCAACGTGCACGTCCTGCCAACGGGAAAGCCGCCAGGGAAGTTCAACGACCCGGCAAAGCTTCGGTACAACGAGAACAATGCGATCAGGGCACAGATCGAGGCAGCCGAACAGGCAACCAGGGCGCTTCTCGAGACCGGCGTGTCCTAAGAGCCGTCGCCGGCCAGTGAAGAACTCGCTGCCGGGAGGCTTGCGTTCGGTAGCTGGCCACGCTCGGCGAGCCAAGCCTCGAACATGACCTTCGGCACCGGGCGGCTGATGCCGAAGCCCTGGGCGATGTCGCAGCCGAGCTCCGAGAGCCGCTGCTGCACTTCGTCGGTCTCGACCCCCTCGGCGACCACCTGGAGACCGAGGTTGTGGGCGAGGTCGATGGTGGAGCGCACGATGACATCATCGTCGTGTTTGACCATCATCTCCGTCACGAAGCTCCGGTCGATCTTGAGCTCGTCGACGGGAAGGTTTCGGAGGTTGACCAGAGATGAGAAGCCAGTGCCGAAATCGTCAACGGAGAGGCGAACACCGAGTTCGGACAGACCATGAAGCACTCGATCTGTCCGTGCGGCGTCCGCCATCATCGTGCTTTCGGTGATCTCCAGAATGAGCAGCTCTGGGTTCATCGCGCTCGCGATGAGCGTCTCGGCGACGATTGTTTCGAGCCGCTCGTCGAGCAGGCTCTGGGCCGAGATGTTCACCGACACGCTGAGGTTCAGGCCGTCTCGATTCCAGTCGGCGGCAGCACTCGTCGCCAGGTGCAGGACCTGGCTGGTGAGCTCTTCGATCAAGCCCGCCTGTTCGGCGATCTCGATGAAGATGTCCGGCCGTATTCGGCCCAGCTCAGGATGCTCCCATCGGGCCAACGCCTCGACGCCGCACACACGGCCGGTGGCCAACGCGAGCTGTGGCTGGAAGTGGACTTCGATCTTGTGCTCCCGTAGAGCGGTACGGAGGTCGTTCAGCAGCATCAACCGCTCGGCGCTGTTCTCTTCGAGTTCTGACCGGTAGGTACTCACTCGGATTCGACGAGTCTTGGCGTCGTACATCGCAATATCGGCGCAGCGCAAGAGGTTGGTCGCGTCCTGCTCGTGGTCTGGGAGCAGCGCAACACCGATGCTGGCACCAATGGCCACGTTCGCCGGCCCGATGTCGAATTCCTCTTCGAGGGCAATGCTGATGGATTCGGCCAGGAGCTGCGCTTGTTCGCCGTTCTTCGACGAAGCGAACACGGCGAACTCGTCGCCGCCGAAACGGGCAACGACGTCGGTGGAAATGCATGCGTCCCGAATTCGCACAGCGGCCTCGGTCAGGAGAACGTCACCAGCGTGGTGACCGAAGGCATCGTTGATCTGCTTGAACCGATCGAGATCGAGCATGAGTACAGCGCCGGTCTCACCGGCCGCGGCCGACTGACTGATCCAGTTCTCGAAATAGCTGCGGTTCGGCAGTGACGTGAGACGGTCGTGGGTCGCCTCGAACTGAATCTGTGAATGGAGCTGTCCCTTGCGAACGGCCACGGCCAGCTGCTGCGACATCGCGGTCAGCCGGCTGGCATCGTCGTCATCGAATTCATCGGAGGCGCCGTTCCTGTCTCCCAGGATTGCCACTCCGAGGCGACCCTGCTC
>CAZYLX010000338.1:0-4585 GCA_964648595.1 uncultured Acidimicrobiaceae bacterium | reverse complement strand
GGTCTTCATCTCCGAGGGAGATGTCGTTGTCGAGCGAGCGCTGAACGCCGGCTACCAACTGGTCTCGATTCTGGTCGACGCCAAGCGGAGCAGACCGCTACCTGACGCCGTCGTCGACTCCGTGCCGATTTACGCCGCTGGCCCTGATGTCCTGATTCGGATCACCGGCTATCACCTGCACCGTGGTGCCCTGGCCTGCTTCAAGCGTCGTCCCGTGCCGTCAGCTGTCGAGCTGATCGCCGGTCACGAGCTCCGCACCGTCGTCGTTCTCGAGAACATCAACAATCCCACCAACATGGGCGTCATCCTGCGGTGCGCCGCTGGGCTCGGCGTCGACGCCTTCTTCTGCGATCCCACCTGCAGCGACCCCCTCTACCGACGGGCCGGCAGAGTTTCCATGGGCGAGGCCTACGCCCTCCCCTATGCCAGGCTCGACGCCTTCCCCGAAGGGCTCGGCCTTCTCCGCGACCACGGGTTCCAGCTGCTCGCCCTCACGCCAGGGACGGATGCCGTCGCCCTCGAAGAGCTCCGCTTCGGTCAACAAGATCGACTCGCCATCCTGCTGGGGGCCGAGGGCCCGGGTTTGAGCGGCGGCGTGTTGGAGGCCGTTGATCAGCGCGTTCGAATTCCCATGTCCGGCTCCGTCGACTCCATCAACGTCGGCTCCGCCGCTGCTGTCGCCTTCTACGGCGTCCAGCAGAGTCGCCGGCCCCGCTGAGTCCGGCGTTTCGTCGCGCCGGGCGGCGGCACGAGCGGCCATGACCAGCGCCCCGAGTGCGGCATGCACCTCGTCGGCGCCGTTGAGCCGCTCGGGAAACGACACCCGTGAGAGCCGAGTCCCCGCCGGTTCGGTGACCGAGAGCGTCAACCCGTAGCGGTCGACAGCCTTCACTTCGGCAAAGGTGCCCAACCATCGGCCGCCGAGTGTCTTCGCGACGAGCAACACCTGGTCCGCCAACTTCTCCGCCACCTCGGTCGCGAAGTCGGGCCCGAGCAGCACGAGTGGGTCAGGTTCTGCTCCAGCTACGTCCTGGGGACGGATCCACCGCTCCTCACCGTCATCGGTCGTGAGGCGGATACGTGTTGCCTCCAGTCGCAACCACGACCAGTCGAGTGATTCGATGGCGGTGCGCAGCTTGGGCCAGTTCTCGCAGATGGCGTCGGTGAGTTCGATTTGCTGGATGCCGGGAACGGAGCGCAGATCGCCTTGGATCAAGAGGCGGTCTCCGACATTCATGGCGGCACGAGTGTCTTGGCGGCCGCGACTGGAATGAGTGCTGAGGTTCGACACAACGGTGACCGGTGTGCCGGCAGCGTCTGCAACCATCGGAACCGGCGCCACAACGGGGCGACCATCGATGTCGACCGTTGCGAGCATCCCCTGTTGGTGGGCAGCAAGGATCGTGCGGGCTTGTTCTGCGTGGCTTGGACTCACCTGACTGATTTCGGCACATTCGCAAGGCGCCTTGATTGGTTTACGATCGCCCAATGATCGAATCGACGATGCAGGATGTTCCGCTCACGATCAATGAGCTGTTTCGCCACGGCCGAACGGTGCACGGAGATGCCACCGTTTCGACCTTCAACGGGCCCGGACAGCCCGTTCAGACGACGAGCTATGCCGAGGTCGGCGATCGAGTCGATCTGCTGGCGTCAGCGCTCCATCGCCTGGGGGTCGAGGCCGGCGATCGTGTCGGCACGTTCATGTGGAACAACCAGCGCCACATGGAGGCCTATCTGGCGATCCCCTGCATGGGAGCGGTGCTGCACACACTCAACATTCGTCTGTTTCCAGAGCAACTCGTCTACGTCGTGAATCATGCCGCTGATCGTGTCGTCATCATCGATGAGTCGCTCGTGCCGCTTTTGGCTGCTGTGTTCGATCGGCTCACGACCGTCGAGCACGTGATCGTGTGCCGCAGCGGTGATTCGACGTCGAGCATCGAAGGTCTCGGTGAAACGCTCGACTACGAAACGTTGCTGGCCGCTGAGGCACCTGGTTTCGTGTACCCCGAGGTCGAAGAACGGTCGGCAGCGGCGATGTGTTACACGTCAGGAACCACCGGCAACCCCAAGGGTGTCGCCTACTCCCATCGGTCGACACACCTGCACTCGCTGGCCGCGATGTCGGCCAACACGCTCCAGGTAGGGCACACCGAGCGAATCCTGGCGATCGTGCCGATGTTCCATGCCAACTGTTGGGGCCTCATCTACGCCGCGCTGGCTGCCGGCGCCGATCTGATCATGCCCCAGCAGTACCTGCAGGCAGCTCCCCTCGCCGGCTTGATCGCCGAAACGAAACCCACCATCTCGGGCGCCGTTCCGACCGTTCTCAACGACATCCTCCAGAACCAGCCAGACGCCGATCTCAGCTCGTTGCGCTACGTCGTGTGCGGGGGTTCGGCCGTACCCCGCTCTCTGATCGAAGGCTTTCGTTCCACCTTCGGGGTTGACGTGCTCCAGGCATGGGGCATGACCGAGACGTCGCCGCTTGCCGCTGTCGGATGGCCGCCTCGAGGCGTCGATCACGCCGACGACATCGATTTCAGGGTCAAAACAGGCCGGATCGTTGCAGGGGTCGAGGTTCGGATCTGCGATGACGACGGCACCGTGCTCCCCTGGGACGGCGAGAGCCAAGGCGAAATCGAGATTCGGGGTCCGTGGATCACCGGGAGCTACTACCTCGACCCAACCGAGGAGAAGTTCCACGATGGCTGGCTCCGCACCGGCGACGTCGCAACCGTCGAACCGAACGGATTCCTCCAGATCACCGATCGGGCCAAGGATGTCATCAAGTCCGGTGGCGAATGGATCAGCTCTGTCGACCTGGAGAACGAACTGATGGGGCATCCCGCGGTGCGCGAAGCAGCCGTGGTTGGTGTTCCCGACGATCGCTGGGACGAACGACCACTGGCCTGTGTGGTGATGCACGACGGAGCGACCGTCGAGGCATCAGAGCTGCACGCCTATCTCGCCGATCGCGTCGCGAAGTGGTGGCTTCCCGAGCGGTGGGCGTTCATCGAGGAAGTCCCGAAGACCTCCGTCGGCAAGTTCTCGAAGAAGGACCTTCGAGCCTCCTACGCCGACGGAGCCTTGTCGGTCGAGGAGCTCTGACCCTCGGCTCTGACGGGCACTCCATGATCGACCACCGATACGACGGCTTCGGGCATGCCGTGTGCGCAGTCTCGGTTGACTACCTCAGTATCGTCGTCTCCGCTCTACGTATACGTCATCTCTGGGATACGCGATCTCGCTTCGTTCCAAATACGTCACTTGACCGATCCGCTTTGCTGCGCAATAGGCAACTATGCCCACAAGAAGAAACACACCAAGGGCAAACAGAGCGAGGGAACCATGACCAACACAATCAACCATCATCAGGATGGCACCTCGATAGGCGACACGACATCAGTCGAAGTTGCCATCGAACACCGTCCAACCGACGAGGTCTCGATCGTCGACTACCGATACATGTATGTGTCCAAGCTCTGGATCTAGTTGAGGTAGACGTCGAGACAGGTGCTTCGGGCCGGCCACCGCTGAGTGGTCGGCTCCGCCGGTTGCAGGAGAACTGACCTCGATCAGCGAACCACTCCGCTGATGTGAACACGATGGCGAAGTGTTGATGGCTCGCCTCCGGTCGTCGATGGTCCGAAATGTTCCCGCCGATCTGAAAGTGCGACGTGGGCCGGTTGTTTGTGCGACGAGAACCATCGCCCGTGCGAGCAAACGCATGACCGGCCACGATGTCAACGTGTGGATACTGATCGGACTAGCTGCTGGCACCGCTGTGTGCGTCGTCGGCGGCGGGCTGCGGCCTGACGTGCGACGGCGGACGATGTCGGATGCGGCGGCGCTCGGCTACCGGGTCGGCCTCGGCGAGAGCCCTGTCACACTGAAGATGCGCCAACCGGCAGATTCACCCTCCTCGCGCATCAGACGATGATCCAGAGCCCATCCCCCATGCCGATTCGTCGAATCCTTCTACTGATCGTCGTTCTACGGGACGATGGCTCTGCACACTCCGAGTCCTGCCGGTGCAGAGGTGCCCGGGAAACCTTTCACTTCGACCGAGTGCGAGCGCTGCTCCGACAGTGTCGCTCGCCGATACACGCCTCGGTTCTTGGCGGCATTGCCTGTCGGGGGTTGAACGAATCCCGCTTGATCGCCTCGACCGTCTTCGGAGACACGCGCTGCTGGAACCGCCTGTTTCCGACCAAGGCCTTCGCTGGATGGCTTCACGCCAGCGAGGAGCAGCGTGTGGCGATCTGTGCCGAGTACCGTCGCCGATCCGGTGACGGGACGGCTCGTTCTGGACAGAACCCGAGGCCACGATCGTGCGGCGCCAGGGAGATCCGCTGTACGCCGTGTGAGCTCGACGCGAGGGGTAGATTCGGCCGCTCATGCGACTCGACTCCTCCACCGCCAGCGCCACGTTCAGCCTGACTCGTGGCGGCCGCCTGGCCTCACTCGTCGTTCACGGACACGAAGTGCTCATCACGGCAGGCGACGACGAAGCGTTCGGATGGGGATCGTTTCCGATGGTGCCGTACGCCGGCCGTGTGGCCGGCGGTGTCTTCTCTTT
>CAZYLX010000337.1:0-4587 GCA_964648595.1 uncultured Acidimicrobiaceae bacterium | reverse complement strand
ACTGAGTTGACGCTGAACGAGTTGAACGGGTTGTGCTCGAAGTAGCCGTCACGGTTGTAGATCGTGACGGACCAGAACGCGTCGACGGGCACGTCGGTGAGGGTCATGGTGTAGTCACCAACCTGGCGTGGTTCGGTTTCGATGTAGTAGTAGGCCTCTGATTCGGGGAGGCCGCCCCATGCCTGGGCTGTTCCGATGAGGTGCCTCGTTGGCTCAACATCGGACTTCTTGCCGAACATCTGAGCCGTGTCGGTGAGCCCTTGGCCCAGCTCCGAGAGTGCGTCGCGAGTGGCATTGAGGCTCGACTCGTCGTAGTCGGGGTGGCTGTAGGGACGTGCCGATGCGGCCTCGACGATGAGCTGATCTTGGAGAGAGTTCGCCCTCGCCACGTCCTCGCGGTCTCGAGCGTCGACGAACGTGCGGGCCGATAGGGCGACGAACGGTGTGCCATGCTCCTCGACCGTCAGCTCGTAGGTCCCTGCCCCGCGATACACCCGATTGATGTAGTGGTCTTCGTTGACCGCCATCACTGACATGTAGCGCCCCTTGGAGTCGGGCAGCGTGAGTGTCGCTCCAGCTGAGATGTCAACCAGATAGGAGCTGTACAACGTGTCGCGGTTCATTCGAATGACTGGCTGGTGTTCGACCGGGGTCGGCTCGCGGAAGTGGAAACACTTGTTGACGTCACCGGCCACCGAGAGGTGGTTATCGATCATCCGGGCTGTCTCAGCGGCTCGAAAGTTGTCCACGTTTACCTGAATTGCCATGATTTTTCCCTCACTGGTCGGCGAAATCTACGATACCGAACCACCGATCACGGCGGGAACCCAACCGGACGGTGGAGGTACGGCGTCGCGTGGTCAGCGGTCCGGACCCCGCCCCATCATCACGCGCTCCGAGCGTGCCCGACAGCGTCCGATATCGGTACCTATCGATCGGCCGAACCAGAACTCACGGCTGCCGCCCACAACGGCCCGAATACTCCTGCGGCCGTCCATCCAGACACCCAGAGCCACGCCCAGCATTAGCAAATCCATTTGCAAACGACACCCTGCCGCCATGCATCCCTGCTGACAAGGGGTTTCACATAATCTCACCGGTGGACGGAATCCTGAACGCCCACCCCGCGACACACCACAAAACCCCAGATCACAGACCTGCACCACCCTGCCCGTTGACGCAACAAAGCCCCAACCGCAGCATCGAAAACGCTCTGACCAGGGCTTATGCGAAACATGTCGGAGGGGGGTCTAACCCAAAGTACACGCGTCCCATGGAGCGCCGATCTTGTCGCTGCCTAGGCGTTTTGCCTGGTCAGAGGCGCAACACCCGGGACCTGAGCCGCGTCCACACGTGGCGGGTCGAACGCCATCGTCGGACGGGAGGAACAATTGGGCGGAGTTGGATGGCACATCGCCGGTCGTGACGCAGGCGGACTGCAACCGCGGATTGTTCAACCTCTTTCCATCCGAGGTTCTTAAGGATCGCCTTGGCCGATGGCGCTTTCCGGCCGGGATCGGTTTTGGCGCGGGTCGCCTTCCAACGGACCGCCCAAGGCCAGTCGACCCGCTGGCGACAGTTGCATGGTGGGCTTCCTGAGCGCATGTCTGAGCAACGCAGGTGTTTCAACCGCAATGCAGCCCGGTCACACACTGCGGGCCCGAACCCGTCAACACTTGGGTGGGTTTCCTCGATCAAACAAAGGTAGGCAACATGCGATTTGATGCAGATGTCGCCGTCATCGGCCTCGGAGCCATGGGCTCGAATGCTGCCTGGCGTTTGGCCAAGCGCGGCGTATCAGTGATTGGCTTCGAGCGATTCCATCCGGGTCATGCTCAAGGCTCATCGCACGGACACACACGGGTGTTCCGGGTCGCCTGTCTTGAGCACTCTCACCTTGTTCCCCTTGCTCGGCGCAGTCGCGAACTGTTCGAGGAACTTCAGATCCACTCGGGTCTAGAAGTGATCCGTCAGTCCGGCGCTGTCATGATCGGACCAGAAGACAACGATGTGATTACCGGTTCCCTGGCCGCCGCACGGTCCCACGATCTTCCAATTGAACAACTTGACCGTGACGAGTTGGTCAACCGCTTTCCCCAGCACGCCAGCGTCGCAGAACATCACGTGGCTGTCTGGGATCCGGAAGCTGGCGTGGCGTTTCCCGAGAACGCCATCATCGCTGCGGTGGATGCCGCTCGTTCAACAGGTGCCGAAATCTTCACCGATACCCGAGTCTCCGGCATCGAGCTGATCGAGGGTGGGGCAAGGATCAGGACCGCCACCCGCGATTTTGTCGTCCGCCAGGTCGTGGTGACGACCGGAGCCTGGCTGAACAAGCTGGTGCCCGAACTGCCACTGCGCCCCTTTCGTACGCCAATGACGTGGTTTGCCGCGCGAGAAGGGAGCCAAAGCTCATATGACATCAAGGACTTCCCCACCTTCATCCGTGCCGTGGATGAGGACAACTCGATCTGGGGCCATGGCGCAGGAGATGGTTTCGGTATCAAGATCGGCCCCGACAAGGATCCGAACTTCTACGAGGTCGACCCCGACACCATCGACCGCTACATCAGCGCCAACGACTGGGCCCTGATCTCGGAACTAGTCGCACGAGAGTTCCCCGAGTTACATCCCAATCCGACAAAGACCACAACCTGTATGGTCACGCATTCCCCTGACGGTCATTTTCAGATCGGAAGGCCACACGCAGATTCACGCCTCATCGTGGGTGGCGGAGGTAGCGGCCATGCCTTCAAGCACGCCTCCGGCATAGGCGAACTGATCGCACAGATCGCTTGCGCCGAACCCACACTGATCCCCACCGATTTCATCGATCCAAACCGATTCCTTCGATAGACAACAGGCGTCCTCATAGTCGGCAGCCGTCGAGCCTTCACGTGTTTTGGGGGCACTGTTGCGTTAAGGGATCGGCTGGTGCCGGGCGAGGGTGTCGAAATGAATCATCGCCGGAATCAGTCACCGCCTGCGGATCGTTCCGCATTCGCCGGCTACCGGTTCCCGCCCGAGGTCATCATGCTCGCTGTCCGTCAGCTGCTGATCGAACCGCATGACGTAGGGACCATCGTCCCGACGCTTCCCGGAACGCTGGCCGGCAACCGATGGACGACGCCGGCTCGACACGCGAGAATCCCAACCATGACGACGCGATCCACTGCTGCCGAAATCGACGCCCGAATCGCAGGACTGACCATCCCGAAACAGTTCCTGCGACTTGCCGACAACCATCCGGGTGCGCCGTCGCTGAGTGCGATGGACGCCGACGGCGGTTGGGTCCGGTTCTCCGTCGGCGACGTCCGCAAACGTGCCGCGCAGGTCGCGGCTGGGCTGCTTGCGAACGACGTGACCCCCGGCGAACGCGTCTTGCTCATGATGCGCAACCGACCGGATTTTCACTGGTTCGATCTCGGCGCTCAGTTCGTGCGGGCGACGCCCGTCTCGATCTACAACTCGTCGTCGCCCGAGGAGATCCAGTACCTGGCCGACCACGCCGAAGCCGAAGTCGCGATCCTCGAGGACGATTCGTTCCTCCAGCGCATGCTGAAGGTTCGCGACGAGCTTCCTCAGTTGGAGAAGATCTTCGTCATTCACCCGCCCGAAGGCCCGCTGCCCGACGGTGTGTTCCCCGCCGACGACCTCTTCACTCACGGCGAGGCCGATCTCGAGGCGCTCGCCACCGAGACCAGCCCCGACGACCTCGCCACCCTCATCTACACCTCCGGCACGACGGGCCCGCCGAAGGGCGTGATGCTCAACCAGTACAACGTCGTGTTCACCGTCGAGCTGCTGCTCGAGTGCTTCGATCGCACCCACGAGGAAGCACTCGGCTGGCGGGTTGTGTCGTACCTGCCGATGGCTCACATCGCGGAGCGTGCGACCAGCCACTACGGCGCCCTTGTGTTCGGCTACGACGTCGCCTGTTGCCCTGATCCGAACGAGCTGACGCCCTACCTCAAGGAGGTGCACCCGCAGCTGCTGTTCGGCGTGCCGCGGGTGTTCGAAAAGATCTACGCAGGCGTCAACGCTGCGTTGGCCGCCGATCCGGAGAGGCAGGGGCAGTTCAACGACGGAGTCGCGGCGGCGATCGAGATCAACCGCGCCAAGTTCGACGGCACGGCCACCCAAGAACAACTGGACACCCTTGCCTTCCTCAACGCCGTGGCATTCGACGCTGTCCGTGGTCTCGTCGGACTTGACGCGTTGGAGCTGGCCATCACCGGCGCTGCGCCGCTGCCGGCCCAGATTCTCGAGTGGTTCAATGCCATCGGGGTACCGCTGTCGGAGATCTACGGCATGTCGGAGTCGACCGGCCCGATGACGTGGTCGCCACTACGCAACAAGCCCGGCTACGTCGGCCAGGCGATCCCTGGCATGGAAGTGAAGATCGCCGAGGACGGCGAGGTCATCGCCCGTGGCGGCAACGTCTTCCAGGGCTACCTCAAGCAGCCGGACAAGATGAGCGAGACCGTGATCGACGGCTGGTTGCATTCAGGCGACATCGGCGAGATGGACGAAGCGGGCTACGTCAAGATCGTCGACCGCAAGAAGGAGCTGATCATCACCTCGGGT
>CAZYLX010000336.1:3580-4591 GCA_964648595.1 uncultured Acidimicrobiaceae bacterium | reverse complement strand
GACCGAGGCTCTGTTTGTAACCTCGACCGTGACGTTCTCCAAGATCGACCACAGTATCAGCTTTCACATCGCCATCGACAACCGAGGCGACGACGACAACGACCGCACCCACTACGACTGCGGCCCCGACCACCGCACCGTCGACCGCCGCGCCAACCACCGCTGCGCCCACCACGACGACCACGGCGCCCCCGCAGATCAATTTCGGGCCGACTGCTGTTGACGACATCGTCGATGTAGCAGAAGACGGGTCGGTCCTGGTCGCCGTTCTTGCCAACGACACCGACCCTGAATCAGATGCGCTCAGCGTCACGGGCATTGGAGCTCCGCTCCACGGTGCGGTGACCATCGACGGAACCGGTGTCCGCTATACGCCGAATCCCGACTACGTCGGAACCGACCAGTTCTCCTACACCGTGTCGGACGGCGCGAACCCCAGCGTCGTGGGGACGGTGGAAGTCAACATTCTCCCCGCCAACGACTCTCCGCTGCTTGTTGTCCCAGACGCGACCGTGCTGGAGAGCGTCTCGATCGGATCGACCATCGTCTCTGCCGTGGTCAGCGACGTCGACGACACCACCTTCACCTATGCGCTCACCGGCGATGTGACCGGTCGATTCTCGATCAGCGCAAGCGGCGTTGTCACGCTGGTCGCGCCTTTGGACTACGAGAACACACTCCTCTACAACCTCTCGATCAGCGTGTCTGATGGCGAAGCGACAACGACCGAGGGCTTCCAAGTCAACGTGACCGATGTCGATGAAACGCCTGTTGTTGGCGACGACGTGGCGGCGGCGACAGAGGACACGGCGATCGCCATTGCTATCGGAGCGAACGACGCCGACCCAGAAGGAGCGGCCCTGTCGTGGATCGTGCCGGCCGTTTCTGTCGAGGGTGGGACGCTGCTCGAGGTTGCGGGCATCGTGACCTACACCCCACCAGCAGACTTCTTGGGCCCTGACTCCTTCGTCTACGAGGTTGAGGACCCGGGCGGCAATCGATCGGTGCCTG
>CAZYLX010000336.1:0-3480 GCA_964648595.1 uncultured Acidimicrobiaceae bacterium | reverse complement strand
CGACGGTGACGTTGACGGTTGCTGCGGTGAATGATGCGCCGGTTGCTGTTGGTGATGGTGGTGTTGGGTTCTTGACGACTGAGGATGTTGGGTTCACCACGGTGAATGTGACGGTGAATGATTCTGATGTTGATGACGTGGTTGATGGGTCGTCTGTGGTGGTGACGTCTGGTGTTTCGTCTGGTGTGTTGACCAACAATGGTGATGGGACGTTTGGGTATGTGCCGGCTCTGAACTCGTTTGGGTCGGATTCGTTCAGTTACACGATCACTGATGATGGTGGGGCGACGTCTGCTGCTGCGACGGTGACGTTGACGGTTGCTGCGGTGAATGATGCGCCGGTTGCTGTTGGTGACACCCTCACGGTTCCCCACAACGGATCGGCAACGACCATCGATCTACGCCTCAACGACACCGACCCGGAGAACGATCCGCTCACGATCATCGCGATCAGCAATGGCACGTCCGGAACCGTCGTCGACAACGGCGACGGCACGGTGACCTACACCCACGACGGATCGGCATCGACGTCGGACACGTTCAGCTACACGGTCGAGGATTCCTCAGGCCTGCCGGACATCGGTTCGGTAGCGGTCACGATCTCGCCCCCGATCGATTTCGATGGCGTTGTTGTCGGCGACAACTGCCCGTCGACCTACAACCCCGACCAGGCTGATACCGACGGTGATGGCCTCGGCGATGTGTGCGACACGACGCCGACGGCTGCGTCTTCGGCTGACTTCACTGGTGTAGGAATTCCGCTCACCACGGACAACTCGGTTGGGGTCGCGGCCGCCGACTTCGACGGTGACGGAGACCGCGACGTGGTCTTCGCCAACAACGGACAACAGAACAGGGTGTTCCGCAACTTCGCCGGCTTGCTGGTCAGCACCGGTCAGAACCTCGGTGCGCAGAACACGAAGGGTGTCGCTGTTGGCGACATGGACGGCGACGGGACACCTGATCTTGTCTTTGCCAACGACGGCGTCGGTAACCGCGTCTGGCTCAATGACGGATCGGCCAACTTCACCGCCACCGGCCAGAGCATCGGTAGCTCGATTACCTGGGCGGTTGCTGTCGGCGATCTCGATGCCGACGGTGACATGGACGCTGTCTTCGCCAACATCGGCCAAGCGAACACGCTCTGGCTGAATGACGGATCAGGAACGCTGGTCGACAGCGGCCAGAACCTCGGTTCAGGCCCAACGAAGGGAATTGCGGTCGGTGATCTGAACGGCGACACGTTCCTCGATCTCGCCTTCTCGAACGATGGGGCCTCGGACACCGTCTGGTTCAACAACGGAGCGGGTGTGTTCAGCAACAGCGGCCAGGCCCTCGGGATCGGCCGGAGTCATGCAAGTGTGCTCAGCGATCTCGACCGAGACGGTGATCTGGACATCGCGATCGCCGGTGACAACGAGGGCGACACGGTGTGGCTGAACAATGGCACCGGCGTGTTCACCGACTCAGGTCTACGAATCGGCCTGGGCCACAGCCGAGCCGTGGCAGCGGGAGATCTCGACGGCGACGGTGACCTCGATCTTGCGTTCGGTGACCACTTTGGGGCGAACACGGTCTGGCTCAACAACGGCAGCGCGGTGTTCAGCGATTCCGGCAACCGGATCGGGAGCGCAGCAACCGAAGGGATCGCCATGGCTGACCTGGACGGTGACGGTGATGTCGGCTTGATCTTCGCCAACAACGTTGACACCAACCGAGCCTACGGAGCGTCCTGAGCCTCCGCTGGCCCTTGCCCGTCAGCGACATCTGGAAGAGGATGCCGATTGGCCTGACCGATCGCGGCCGGTGCCCGAGGAGGACTGCACATGGAGATCAGGCGACCGCCCGTGTACCCCACGGTTGCGGCAGGGCAGCTGGCGTGGATCGATGAGCGGCAGATGATCGAGGTCGATCGAGTCATGATCGAAGATCTCGGAATCGAACTGCTGCAGATGATGGAGAACGCGGGTCGAAACCTCGCTCGGCTCGTGCTCGATGGGTGGGGCCCGCGCCGCGTCGCCGTCGCCGCTGGATCAGGAGGCAACGGTGGAGGAGGCATGGTTGCCGCCCGCCACCTCACGAACGCCGGCGTAGAGGTCGTCGTGACGACCACACGAGAACCCGGCGAGTTGCGGGGCGTACCGGCCCACCAGTTCGAGATCCTCGACCGCATGGGCGTGCGCCATGTCGACCAGCTCTCCGCTGCTGACGTCGTCGTCGACGCGGTCATCGGCTATTCGTTACGAGGCGCACCGACAGGCAAGAGCGCCAAGCTGATCGATCAGATCAACGTTGCCGCCGCAGCCGGAGTTGCCGTCGTCTCGCTCGACACACCGAGCGGGCTGGATGTCACAACCGGTGAGAGCCCAGGGGCCGTGGTTGTTGCCGACGCCACCATGACGCTTGCGCTGCCGAAAATCGGAATGCGAACGGCGGCCCCGGTCGGTGCACTCTTCCTGGCCGACATCTCGGTCCCTCGCTCGGTCACTGCCCCGTTCGGGGCAGCTCCGCCCGACTTCTCTTCCAGTTCGATCCTGGCCGTCGAGTAGTAGCGCTGCCGTCGCACGAACGCGTGGGTCTACGATTCGGGAATGAAGATCGGGGTACTCGCAGACGCTGCAGGGGTTTCCACCAAGACGGTTCGGTACTACGAATCGATTGGTCTGCTCGCCGAACCCGACCGGACGCCGGCCGGCTATCGGGAGTACGACGGCGAGGCCGTCGACCGACTCCAGTTCGTTCGGGACGCCCAATCGTCTGGCCTCATGCTGTCGGAGATCGCATCTGTCCTCGAGCTGAAGGGGTCTGGCCAGACGAGCTGCTCGCACACGATGGCCCTCCTCGAGGAGCATCTCGCCGAGATCGACGAGCAGATCGAACGGCTCCAAACGACCCGTGCGGTCTTGGCAGACATGTCGACTCGAGGTCGGGCCCTGGATCCAGCGGCATGCACCGACCCCAATCGTTGTCAGGTGATCTCCGCCACCTCTTGACCTTCCAGTCGAGTGGAAGGTCTATGATGGGGTCATGGATGCTTCCCGAACCTCCCGTGATGCGGCGTCGCTCCTTCGATCGGACCTCGCCGTCGATGGCATGACGTGCGCCGCGTGCGCCAACCGGATCCAGCGAAAATTGATCCGCTTGGACGATGTCGCTGATGCACAGGTGAACTTCGCGACGGGGAAGGCCACGATCACCCACGAGGCCGGTGTCGACGACGACGACTTCACAGCGATCATCGAAGGGCTCGGCTATTCAGTTCTGCCCCCTGATACCGACGATGTGGAGGACCGGCGGGAAGCCGACCTTCGTCGTCGCCTGATTGTTGCCGCCATCCTCACCCTTCCTGTCGTGCTCTTCTCGATGGTGCCCGGACTCCGGTTCACCAATTGGGAATGGCTGGTTGCCGTCCTGTCGACCCCGGTGATCTTCTGGTCTGGTTGGATATTCCACCGGGCAACGCTTCTGAACCTCCGTCAC
>CAZYLX010000335.1:0-4592 GCA_964648595.1 uncultured Acidimicrobiaceae bacterium | reverse complement strand
CCGCGGGAGCGGTCCTCGTTTACCCAGCATCAAGCGAAGATCCGGCGTTCACGCTGGATCTCGCCCGCTTGTTCGGCGTCCAAGTCGGCATCGCCATCGAGCATCTCTTCGTGATCGACGAACTGGCGCGGGCGAACACTCGTGATGAGCTGACCGGGATCGGCAACCGCAAACACGCTGATGCGCTCCTTCGCTCGCTCCAGCCAGGTGATGCCCTGGTTCTTCTCGATCTCGACGGGTTCAAGAAGGTCAACGACACGCTCGGCCACAGCGCCGGCGATCAGGTGCTCCAGGATCTGAGCGCTCATCTGCGGGATTGTCTCCGCGACTCCGACACCTCGGCCAGACTCGGAGGCGACGAGTTCTTGATCGTTGCCCGCCGTGCCCATGCCGATCCGCTCGCTGTGGCCAGCCGCGTGCTCAACGGATGGGCCCAGAAAGAAGGCCAGACCACCCTGAGCGCCGGCGTGGCGCTCCATCAGGTCGACCCGACCAACCCGAATACGCTCGACAGCCAGGTCACGTTCGAGCGAGCCGACCGAGCGCTGTATCAAGCGAAGGCGAAGGGCAAGAACCGAGCTCAGCTGTGGGTTCGGCCCACCCAGGAGTCTTCATCGACCTGACGAATCAGTCAGCGGATCCTAAGATCTCCTCATGACCGATCTCGACTCGCCACCGCTGCAGGTTCCACGCCCACCCGTGTTCGACAACGTCGACGATGAGCGCCGGCACCGCAAGGAACGTCTTGCCGCCTCGTTCCGGATCTTCGGGCGGTTCGGCTTCGACGAAGGAGTGGCCGGGCACATCACCGCCCGCGACCCGGAACACCCAGAACGCTTCTGGGTCAACCCATTCGGGATGAACTTCAAACACATCTCGGTCTCCGATCTGATCTGTGTCGACCACGACGGCAACGTCGTCGTCGGCAACCGCCCGGTCAATGGCGCAGCGTTTGCCATTCACTCCCGAGTGCATGCGGCCCGGCCCGACGTGATCGCCGCTGCGCACTCCCACTCGATGTATGGCAAGACCTGGTCGGTGTTCCGTCGCAAGCTCGATCCGCTGACCCAGGATTCCTGCATCTTCTACAACGATCACGGGGTCTTCGACGACTACACCGGAGTGGTGCTGGACCTCGGAGAAGGCGACCGAATCGCTGAGGCGCTCGGCGACGGAAAGGCCGCCATCTTGAGCAACCATGGCAACCTCACCGTCGGCCATACGGTCGACGAAGCCGTCTTCTGGTTCATCACCATGGAGCGCACATGCCAGGCTCAGCTCTCAGCGATGCAAGTGCATGGCGCAACGCCGGTGTTGATCGATCCTGAGATGGCAGCTCACACGGCGACCCAGGTCGGGAGCCACGGGGCCGGATGGTTCAGCTTCCAGCCGTTGTGGGACTGGATCGCGAAAGAAGAGCCTGACCTGTTCGACTGATCAGGTCATCCGGTGATCGGGCCGGCCTCGCGAGGTCAGGCGAGGACCAGTCAGGTCAAATGGCCTGAGCGGTCGTTCCAGTCGTTCCCGCTGGCCTGAGCTCGATGATCGCGGCGTCGACCTCTTCCTTGACCCCTGCCAGAGGCAAGATGTTCAGGACGCCCTGACCGTTCTGCAAAATGTCGATCAGTTCTTGGCCGCTGTGAACAACAACGGACTTCGATCCGTTGATCACGAGGTTGGCCGAGGAGATGTTCTCACCGAGTTGGTCTCGCAAGAAGCTGAACGCCTCTCGCACCATCTCCAACCGGATACCGGCGTCGAGCAGGGTCTTGATCACCTTCAGCTCCAGCAGATCTTGATAGCTGTAGCGCCGACGAGTGCCGGACCCTTTTGCATCGGTGATGGAGGGACGCACGAGGTCGGTACGTGCCCAATAGTCGAGTTGGCGATAGGTGATGCCGACGATCTCGGCGGTCCGCTTGCCTGTGAAACTCTGGGCAAGCGAGGAAGCGGTGTTCATGTTGACTTCGTCCTCACGCTGGCGAATGACGTGGCAGTAATTCCCTCATGGTAATTACGCCGGGGTGACGACAGTAGGAAGCCACGCGCTACGAGTCAACGATTGCGCGCTCTCCGCGCGTCGTTGTCATCAAATCGAGACAATCGGTGATGAGTCGAGAACGCGGTCGTCACGAGGTCGAAGCTCGGAGATCCTGCGCCTGCGGCGGGCGTTCAGCTGGGTGGCAGGCGTTCGGCTCGGAGCGCCGAGCGGCGAACCTTGCCGGCGTCATCGCGCAGGGGTTCCGAGACGAACTCGAACGTGCGCGGCACCTTGTACGACACCAACCGCGTCCCCAGGAACGCTCGTAGTTCGTTCTCGTCGAGCATCTCCTCGGACCCGCTGACTTCAACGATCGCGTGGATGCTGCTCCCCCGCTCATCGTCTGGCAGGCCGATCACCGCACAGGATCCGACCAAGGAGTGTTCGTTGATTGCCGCCTCGACCTCGGCCGGATAGACATTCGCCCCGCCAACAAGGATCATGTCGGTCCGGCGGTCAGCGAGATACAGGTAGCCGTCGGCATCCATCCAACCGATGTCGCCGAGACACTCCCAGCCGTTGCGGCTCTCCGCCTCGGCTCCGATGTAGCGATAGGTGGGCGTGTCCCTCCCGGTGGCCCGCATCCAGACCTCGCCGATCTCTCCTGGCGGCAGATCCTTGCCTTCATCGTCGCAGATCTTCATCTCGCCGGAACTGGGTCTGCCCACCGAGCCACGACGTTCAAGCCATTCGACTCCGGACAACACGGTGGCGGATTGCCCTTCGGTCCCGCCGTAGAGCTCCCAGAGGGCCTCGGCGCCGATCCACTCGATCCAGACTTCCTTGAGCCATGGCGGGCACGGTTCGGCCAGGTGGAACGCTCGCTCCAGCGACGACAGGTCGTACGAGAATTTCACATCATCCGGCAACTTCCAGATGCGCTGCATCATCGTCGGGACGAGGTACAGCGCTCGGGCCCCGTGGTCACTGACGGCGCTGATCGTGGCTTCGGCGTCGAAACGAGGGAGCAAGACAACATGGCCACCCTCGAGCAGCGTCGCAAAGGTCCAGATGAATGGTCCGTTGTGATAGAGCGGGCCCGGCATCACGAGGGTCTTCTGACCGGCAACACCGATCATGGCGGCCAAACCCTCGATGTTCTCGCCGTAGATCGATGGGTCGCCGGAGACGATCAGTTTTGGCCGGCCGGTCGATCCACCGGACGTCGGCGCCTTCCATGCCGGCGAGACGACATCGGGCAGCGGCCCATCGTCGAGCTTCGCTGCAGCGTGGAGACCAGCCGAGGGTCGGCCATCGACCTCGGCCCCGACCACAACGGAGGAATCGGCAAGCTCGACGATCGCGTCGATCTCGCGCCCGGGAAGGCGCGCTGACACTGGCTGTGGGATGGCTCCGATCTTCCAACAACCGACGACGGCCAGGACGAACTCCGGACCATTCGGGGAGGCGACGGTCACGAAATCGCCGATCGATGCACCGAGGTCGGCCAGATAGCGAGCAAACTGGTTTGATCGGCGATCGAGTTCGGCGAAGCTGATGACCTCGTCGCCGATGGTGAGCGCCGGCCGGGTTCCGCTCGTGGCGGCAAGCGAGGCGATTCGTGCGGCGAAGCTCGGGAGGTTGTTGTCCACCGGGCGACGTTAGATCGAGGGCACGGCTGGATCCAGCTGCGAGACTGGGGGGATGAGCGAAGCGACGCAAGAACCGAGCGAAGCGACGCAAGAACCGAGCGAAGCGACGCAAGAACCGAGCGAAGCGACGCTGGCGGCCGAGCGGTTGGGTGTGGTGACCTCAGCGGTTGAGCAGGTCTTGGGCTCCCAACAGAGGGTCCGGTCGATGGAATCGGTCGACGGAGGCCGTGGCATGTTCAGCAGCGTGTGGCGCTGCGTGCTCGATGGCCCGATCGAGTCGGTGGCCGTGAAGCTGTTACGCACGGACAGCAACGGTGCCGCTGCGGTCACGAGTGGAGCTGCGGCCCGAGAGGTGTTGGCGTATCGAACGATCCTGCCGATGACGCCAGCGGTTTCAGCGGCGGACTGTCTCGGCATCGTCGAGGACTCGGCGGGGCAACCGATCTTTGTGCTCGAAGATCTCTCGTCGTATCGAGCGTCTGACCAACTCGACGGACTGGACGACAACGATGTGCGAGCCATCGTGCTCGAGCTCATTGCGCTACACGAGACATGGGCCCACCACCCGGATCTCGACACCGTCGCCGTGCGAAGGGCGACGCCTGCCTCACTCTCGGATGCCGGGATCGACCAGGGCCTAGCCGTGTTGGACGATACCTGGGGGTCGATCGACCCAACGATGCGTTCGACGCTGCAACGCTTGGCTGAGGACCGTTCGTCGGCGATCAACGCGTTTGTCGAAGAGGACGCATTCACCCTATGCCACGGCGATCCTCGAGCAGACAACGTGGTCTTCGACGCGAGCGGGCGAGCCGTGTTGTTCGATTGGCAACAGATGGCGATCCAGTTCGGCGAAGCTGACCTGGCCTGGCTGCTGGCGACCAGCGTGACGCCAGCGTTGCGACGCACCATCGAGAGCGACGTGGTCGCTTCGTATGCGATGGCCCCTGGCCTCGGGC
>CAZYLX010000334.1:0-4594 GCA_964648595.1 uncultured Acidimicrobiaceae bacterium | reverse complement strand
TTCCGTTTCCTCGGCCAGGCTGCGGGGCCACTCCTGTTCGTTCCGCTGATCGACGATTCGATGTCGATGACGTTCGTCCTAGCATCCAGTCTTGGATTGGTGGCGCTAGGGGCAACGACGATCGCTCTTCGAGAAGCATGAGTCAACACTTCAGATTCACCGTTGTCGTGCCAGTTCGGGCATCAAGCGTCGAATACGGAAGCATGCCGTACGCTCGATGCCGGTGGGATTCGGGGAGGGCGTGGGTGAAGGCGTGGCGAAGCGAATGGTGAAGGCCGACGCTCTCGCAGAACTGGGCGACGATTTGCGCGCCACTCATCTGCCATCGACCGTCCTGGCCGGCCTCGTCGTTGGCGTTATCACCGTTTCCTACTCCGTGTCCTTGAGTGCATTCATCTTCCGCGACGAACTCGCTGGATCTCTGGGCATCGGTGTCGGCCTGGCATTGTGGTCGACGTTCATCACCGGCCTGGTTGTCGCCGTCTCGAGCTCGCTCCCCGGAACGGCTGTCTCGATCGGCGGAAAGCCAGCCGCTGTGATCGCGGTCGCAGCGTCGGCAATCGTCAAGGATGTCGAGCCCTCCGAACGGTTTCCGACGGTGCTGGCATTCATCGTCCTTGCAACCGTGCTCACCGGTGTCGCGTCGATTGCTCTCGGCAGCTTCGGCCTGGGGTTCTTGGTTCGCTACATCCCATTTCCGGTCGTCGGCGGCTTCATGGCGGCCTCCGGCTTGATCGTGGTGTTGGGGGGTTGGGACCTTCTCGTCGCCGGAGAACCTCTCGGCGACCCCGACGTACGAAGCATCTGGTTGCCTGGCATCGTCATTGCCGCAGCGTTGTTCGCTTCGACCCGGAGCCGCTCGCGGCGTCTTGGCACGCCTGTCATCCTGGTGCTGGCACCCGTGTTGTTGCACATCGGATTCGTCATCGGCGATGTCAGTCGGATCGAACTGATCGACCGGCGCTGGTTGCTCACGCCGAAAGTCGACGGCCGACTGTGGAAACCCGACGTCGTGGCCGACGTCGTTGACGCCGATTGGATCGTCGCGCTCCAGCGGGGCGGTGGCATGGCCACGATCGCGTTGTTCGTTGTGACCTCACTGCTGTTGTACGCAAATGCGCTCGAGTCGACAGCCGATCGAGACATCGACTTCGACCAGGAACTCCGTTCGACCGGCTGGGCAACGCTTCTCGCCGCAGCAGGTGGCGGGCCCCCGGCCTACACGAACGTGTCGGCGACCACGCTCGGCCTCCGAATCACCGAACCGCGGAGGGGCGTCGCTCTCGTCGCAGCCCTCATGGCGGGTGGTGCGCTCCTGATCGGTGGCGTTGTCCTCGAACTCATACCGACCGCGCTCGTTGGTGGCGTACTCATCGCCATCGGCCTCTCGATCATGGCCGAGTGGGTCTGGGACATTCGTGACCGTGTCGCCCCGTTCGATCTGTTCTTGGTCGGCGTGATCGTGGTGGCAGTTGCGGTCTTCGGGTTCATCACCGGCACGGTGTTCGGAGTGGTGCTTGCTCTGGTCCTCTTCGTCGTTCGCTACAGCCGGATCGACGTCATCCGTCACGAACTGACCGGGGCCTCTGCCGCCAGCAACATCGATCGCACGCCGAAGGCGCAGGCGCTTCTCGACTCCAAATCGGACGGGCTGCTCGTCCTCGAACTGCGGGGGTTTCTGTTCTTCGGCACCACAACGCCGGTCA
The DNA here is from genome assembly GCA_964648595.1 of uncultured Acidimicrobiaceae bacterium. Taxonomy (GTDB): domain Bacteria; phylum Actinomycetota; class Acidimicrobiia; order Acidimicrobiales; family SZUA-35; genus SZUA-35. Next base: position 2,888 of record CAZYLX010000334.1, on the reverse strand, counting down.
GCGATGCCGTGGCGCGACGGTGCACGCTTGTACCCGAGCTGGAAGTGATCGTTTTCGACTTCACGGCGGTGACCGGCGTCGACTCGAGCGCAGCGGTGGCATTCGAGAAGATCGGCCGGCGAGCTGCAGCCGAACACCTCACACTCATCCTGAGCAGTGCGAAGCCCGAAATCGAGCGGATTCTGCTCGCAGCCCTCGGCAGCCGAGCGGGCCTGGAGGTGACGACAGCATCGGATCTGGACCGTGCACTCGAGATCGGCGAGGACACACTGCTCGCTTCGGCGGACAGCGGAACCGACACCCAACCGGTCGTCACCGTGCATGAGGTCCTTGCCGAAGGGCTTGACGATCCGCAGCAGGTCTCCAGAATCGTTTCCCACCTGGAGCGAAGGGAGCTTGAACCCGGTGAGCAGATCGTCACCATGGGGGAACCGTCGCCGGGGCTCTTCTTCCTCGAATCCGGTCGGCTCACCGCATACCTCGACAGGGGTGACCAACCGGCGCTCCGGCTTCGCACAATGCTGCCCGGCACCGTGGTTGGCGAGATCAGCTTGTACCTCGACCGCACGGCGACAGCGCACGTCGACGCCGAAGCGGCATCAGTCGTCTGGCATCTCAGCCCGGAGCGGCTCGAGGAACTCACGCTCGAGGACAGTGGAGCAGCAGCTGCGATACACCTGTTCGTGGCCCGTACTCTCGCTGATCGGGTGATCCACGCCGAATCGGTGACGCGGGCGCTACGGGGCTGAGTCTGCGTCGTCAGTCAAGCCGTACGAGGACTCGCCGAAGGACACGACCGACGTTCAGCTCGCCGGTGAGTAGACGCCGGTGCAACACTCTGCTGTTGTCGTAGAGGACGATGTCGCCGGGGCGCCAGTGGTGAGTCCAGACGTTGTCAGCGGCGACGATGTGCTCGTTCACGATGTCTATGAGGTCGGTAGCTCGCCCCGGATCGCTCGCTGTCGTCCTCCATGCGTGATCACCCAAGCGAACCGACCTGACGTTCGAGGCAGAGGAGCTGGCGACCATCGGGTGGCGGACCCCTGGCGGAGGAGTCGCGTGGGGGGTGATGATGCGCGCGTCCGGCGGCAAGAGGGCTCGTCTTGCTTCTCCGACCAGACGCTGACGAACGCGGGCAAGCAAGCCTCGGCGGCTCGTTGGGCCTTCGACACCGTGACGGATCTGACGAGAGATCTCGACGTGGTGAAATGCCTCGAGCTGGCCGATCTCGAGGCGTAGTGCGCGGTCGAGGCGTCGATAGGCGACCGAGGTGTCCGCGAACTGAGTTGGATCCGAGTTCTGGTCGGCGCTGCAGCACGCTAGGAAGCTGACGACATCGGGCTGGTCGGACCAGGACTGATCGGCATGCCAGTGCTCCGTGAATGAACTGGCGCCCCGTTCGATGCGGACAGCCGGTCTCCTCGAGCTCACCGCACCGGTCTGCCCGAGAATCGCACCCATCGACGAAGCTAGCGCCAACTGCATGCGAGTGGTCAACGGAGTATCTCGAATCAGCACGACAGCCGACAGCGCGAGGGACTCCTTGATCCAAGGAATCAACGCATGCGTGAGTCCATCGGCCGGAGTGACCTCGACTCCAAAATCCGGATGCAGCTGTTGCTTCGACGGAGGTAGTCCTTGTTCGATGTTGATCATCCTGCCACCTCGGTCGCCGCAGGAAGTGCTTTCGGGCGATCGAACTCCCGCGTTCAGCTCCGGGTGCTCAACCTGATGTCCGAACCCTGAAAACGCCATTGGCCTACCGATCTATGGTGTCGCCATGCGTACGGTTGTGAGCGACGGTCTGGTCCTCGACACAGCGACGATGGCGTTCGTTGATGAACGTGACGTCATGATCGAGAACGGAGTGATCGTCGATGTCGTCGAACGCTTCGGTGGTGATGCGGAGGTCCGGATCGATGCCGCAGGTCAGTATGTGGTTCCTGGGTTGATCGATGGGCACATGCACTTCCGGCTTGCGACGCTGGATTTCCGTCGGATGTCGTTGTGGACCGAGGTCGAGTTCGGGATTCGCATGGCCGGCCTGGCCCGTGACACCGTCGAACGCGGGTTCACAACGGTGCGAGACTTGGGCGGTGACGTCACCGGCCTGACGCGAGCCATCGAATCGGGCGCAGCCGTCGGGCCACGCATTGTGCGGGCCGGCAGAATGCTGACCCAGACCGGGGGCCACGGCGACTCCGAAGGTGGTGACCGAGCGGCGCCGACCTGTGCATGCGACATGCGATCAACCACATTCTCGATCGTTGCCGACGGTGTCGACGCGGTGATCAAGGCGGCGCGTCACAACTTGCGTGAGGGAAGCGACTTCTTGAAAGTGCACGTGTCGGGCGGAGTTGCGTCGCCGTCGGACCCGTTGGACTCGATCCAGTACACCGTTGACGAGTTGCATGCGATCGTGACCGAAGCGGAGCACCGAGGCACCTACGTGGCGGCCCATGCCTATTCATCGGAGTCGATCCGTATGGCCGTCGAAGCGGGAGTGCATTCGATCGAACACGGAAATCTGCTCGATCGCGACGCGGCCGAAGTCATGGCCGGGGCTGCCGCGGTCCTGGTACCAACGCTCGTGACCTATCAGGCGATGAGCGATTTCGGCGCGAAGTTCGGGCTGCCCGACGCCAACCTCCAGAAGAACGCACGGGTCTACGAGGCCGGACTGGGCTCGCTGGAGCTGGCAAGAGACGCAGGTGTGACCATGGGGTTCGGAACCGACCTGATCGGCGAAACACAGTCGATGCAGAACAGAGAACTGGCGATCCGGGCCGAGGTTCTGAGCCCGAGTGAGATCCTTCGCGCTCTGTGGGTCACCAACGCCAAGCTGTGTGGGCTCGAGGGGCAGATCGGCGTACTTCAAGAGGGGGCCG
>CAZYLX010000333.1:0-4597 GCA_964648595.1 uncultured Acidimicrobiaceae bacterium | reverse complement strand
GTCGAGTTCGTCGAGCGCACCGATGATCGACTGGATCGGGATCCGGCCCTGGTCTATGACCACGCCGCCGCCCTGACGGAGAGCGACCGCGAACGGCGCCGCCCACGAATTCTCGTAGACGAGCATCATCGCCCGGGTGTCGACTTCCAACGCTTCACCGGCGGCGACGATGTCCTCCTCGCCGAGGATGCCGGTCGCGAAGCCGTCGAACACGTCGACGTGGATCGCCTCGTCGCCGGGCATGTCGGAGATCTCGATCCCCTGCACGGTGCCGTCGGACAGCTTGCGAATGAACGCGATGTCGAGGATGCGAATCAATCCGCGATCAACGAGATCGATCAACGGAGGTGCCGCTTCACCCGTCAGCGGCTGGTCGAATTCGATCAGCAACCAGTCGATCGGGCCCATCTCTCTGATTTCATCGGTCACGGTTCAACTCCAAGCGTCGAGCTAGTGGCGGGGAGCAGAAGGTAGCAGTTCGACAGCGGCGGTCCAAGGTCACCGTGTGCCTACTCCTCGATCCATGGGCCGACGCCGCTGATGCGGTCGATGGTGACCCGGACCACAACGCTGGTCGGCGAGTCGCGCATCGCAAGCGGATGCCGCTCCAGTCCGAGGTACTTCATCGCCAGTTCGTCCATGAGTCCAGGGTTCGGACCGGGCTCGATCTTCGCCCGGCCACGAACAACAAGGTGGCGCTGAAACCCCCGCTCGCTGCGCTCGGTGTCCTCGATCGACAGGACGATTCGATCGTCGCGCCGGAGGTTTTTGGCCTTCTGGCTCGCAACATCTGTGCCGAAGAGGATCTCGTCCCCATGGGCGATCACCCACACGACCGAGACCTGCGGAGTGCCGTTCGAATTGGTCGTCCAGACATGGGCCACGGCGTCGGAGCCGAACAGCACCTCCGCCTGCGCTGAAATCGAGACCATCGCTGTGCTCCTCTCGTTGCCGGGCACATTAGTTCGCCCACCATCGCCAAGGGAGAAGATCGCTCACTCAGGACAACGAATCAACCGCCTCAGCCACCGCGCCGACTGGAAGCGGACCGAAGAAGCTGGCCATGACAACGCCGTCGCCATCCGCAACGAGCGTGGTGGGGACCCCGTCGATGCGGTAGCGCTCGTGGCGCTTCGGATCGTCCTGTACATCGATTCGTTCGATCGCCAGGCCCTCTCGTTCGAGACCTGCAACTTCATCCCAGACCACGGGGCAACTGTTGCACGTGGTCGATGCGAAGACCACAACGAGCGATGAGCCGACGGCACCGGCAAACTCCTGCCGGTCCAACTGTGATGGGGCACGATACGACGGGGCACTGGGAGGCTCGGGGCGTCGTCGCTGCAGCAGGGCGGCGATGACGATGGCGATGACCACCAACGCGATCAAGATCACGAGGCGGCTCATGCGCCGTCCTCGACGTCTTCGATTTCGCCCTCGACGAGTACCGCCGCAGTGGTCGGGACCATGGCCGCAGATTCGAATCGATCCGGGCTGACGATCTGGATCTCAGCGATCACTGGCAGATCAGAGGTGACAACGACCGCCGCCCGGTCAACGATCGGCGTCAACGGAATGACGGCGCGACCGGTCGCATCGACCGACGCCCTGACTGGAGAGCCCAGCGAGCCGCTGACCAGGAGCCGAACCTCGACCAATGCTCCCTCTTCGCCTTGGACGACGACCGCGGTCCCATTGTCCGGCAGCAACGAACTGGATGCGCTCATCCACCGGGTGGAGGCGAACGGGCTTCCGTGGCTCATGGCAATCCCGCGCCTCGCGGTCGGCTGCGCGTACTCGGGCCCAGCGACCGGAGGTGGCAACTCTTCGGCCGGAACTTCGCCATCGTCCTGTCGGCGACGCTCACTGGCGTTGGCCCCGACAAGCGACGGGTCAACACCGGGCTGGGCCTGCCACCGATTGATCACGATCGGTATGCCGTTGGCCGAAGTCACCGTGAGGCCGACGTCGTATGGCAACGGCAATCCGAGTTGATCGGCTTGGGTCCGCAGGTCGATGGTGGCCAGCCGCCCCGGCTGCACCGTGAGTTCGATGGGCACGAGGCCGTATACCGCGCGATCGTCGGGATCGAGCGGATCGAGACGGACATCCACCTCCGCTACGAAACCAGTGGGATTGAAGACGGTGAGTGTGTGGTCGCCGAACTCGTGGATCCGACCGGCGGGAGCCGTCCAGGACAACGTCGGTTCCTCAACGCCCGCCTCTAGCGCGGCGCCCGCTGGGCCCAGCGTTCCGTCGAGCACCAGCAGCCTTTCCACGACGAGCTGACCGCCGGCGACGGTCTCGATCCTTGTCGCAACGATCGGTTCGCGGGCTACGAATTCGCCGACGTCGATGACAAGGACCGATTGTGCAGGAACCGTCCGCGACTCGAGCTCGTTCGGCTGACGAGTACGGGTCGGCGTCTGGAAGGTTGCGGTGAAGACCACATCGTTCGGGAACGGATTGAGCAGGGCGACGAAGTGACGGGTGTCGCGCGTCGTTGGGCCGCCGGCAAAGAACCATGTGGCCGATGAGCCAGAAGCACACGGCCCCGCTGCGATCCCCGAAGATGTCGAGATCTGATGGCTGACCACACCCTCGCCGCCGATGACCTCGACCGAGACCCCTGCTGCTTCGAATGTCCCGAGCGTGGCAATCGGGACGGTGGCCGATGTGCCGGGAGCGATGTCGAGCCTGAGCCCAGGACCGGGACCATCCGAGGTCCGTATGTCGAGATTCGCGACAGCAGCGACATCGCCGACGTTGGTGACGGTGATCTCGGCATCGGCATAGCTCTCCGCACCTGACGACCCAACCGCACAGAACCACGACGACCCGAGAGGGGCCACGGCGTCCATCGAGGGGGTCGGCCGTTCGATCACCAGCACGACAGGATCGGGGTTCGGATCCGGGTCGATGCGATCGAAGAGCACGGCGGCGACCAACGCACCGACCAGGATCAGGGCCGTCGTCCAGCGAATCACAACGAGTCCCGACGCTCAGGCTGAGCGAAGACGACGCCAACCGTGATGATCAACAACTGCAAGACCAGCAGCAGCCGGCTCAGCGATGACGTCGAGAACGAAACAGATGGGGTGGCAACAGAATCACGAATCTGCAGGAAGTGGTCATCGGAGGCGATGATTGACCCTTCGCCGTCGGCATCCCAACCGTCTCCGTCGATCAACACCACCGTGTCGGTAGCGGCACCCTCGAGACCGGTCCAATGCCCAGTTCGCTCGTAGCGGAAGGGCGAGCGAACGAGACCGCTGGTATCAACGGCAAGTTGCTCAGCAACCTCAGTAGGTGGGAGGTCTTCTCCGGCGAGGAGCGCCGCACCGCTCGAGGCCGTGTTGCGATACACACGCAGACCGAGGGTGCCATTGACGCGTTGCAGGTCCAACTGTTGTGCGAGTACCGATTCGATCCCAGCCCCGGCCTCGAATTTCGGCCCGGCGTACGGCGGCGGCGCAAGAGCCGGGACAACAATGACCAGATCCACGCCATAGGCGGCAAGCAGCCGACCGAGCCGGTCGGTCTGACCGGCCACGACGATGTCAAGACGATCACCGACCTCGGCGTCGAGCTCATTCATCGCCGGTGCGTACTTGTTGATGATGTCGAGATCCGATCCTTCGCTCAGACCGAAATGCACACCGCCGAGCGAATCGGCTCCATCGATCGGGAGCACCGAATCCGCTCCGATCCACAGCGTTCGCACCGGATCATCTTGCCCCTTCAGCAGCAGCTCGGTGAATCCCGTGTGACTCTGCGTCGGGAGATTCCAGCGCCCATCGAGTGTCGACTGGAAGCCGAGCAGTGTCACGAAAACGAGTCCTCCGACTGTCACCACCTGCGCAACCCGCCGAACCAGGTTGGAACGTTGGCCCATGTCGACCTCGATCGACCGGACCGCCGAACCTACGGCCAACGCAACTCCAGCAGCGGCGACGCAGAGCAGAGCATCCGCTCCTGGAAGTTCGATCGGCAGGTAGTCACGACGGGCGGCCCACGCCAGCGCCCACGATGCCGCGGCCAACGTCATGCCCCGAGCCGCACTGTCGAATCGGACCCCTCGCCCGATGATCAGTGATCCGAACGCGATGGCCAACGTGCCGAGGATCAAGAACCCTGGACCGTCGAGGCCCGGAGCGAATCTCACGAGATCAGCCATGGAGTCGAAGGATTCGTTTGCCGAAGGCGGGCCGACCAGCCAACCCCACGATCCGTCGCTGATCACGCTCGCCGACCACGGGAAATGCAGTGCTGCTGGAACGACCGCCACCGTTGGCACAGCGAGGAGGAGGGCACCAAGCCCGAGCGGCCGGGCAATCAGAATCGACCCAATGATCAGTCCGACGATGATCAGCCATGCCAGCGGTACCACCATCGGTGCCGCGGTGGCGGCGAACGCAACGAGCAATCCGAAGCGGAGCAGGCGTACCCCAAGCGGATACGGGCTGTCGAACGGGTCCGCCTGCTGCAAACGCAGCGCCGAGACAACCAGGAACGGGGCGGCGGACCAGAGGATCAGGACTTGCCAACGACCAGCACCGATGATTGACAACGGCACCGGGTTGCACGAATAGACGAA
>CAZYLX010000332.1:0-4602 GCA_964648595.1 uncultured Acidimicrobiaceae bacterium | reverse complement strand
GCGACGACGAGGCCACGGTCGAGCCCGAGTGCGAGGCACTCGCGATAGCCGGCAAGAGGCTGGTCGATCGTGCGAAGGCGCGTGATGATGCTCTCCCACGCTTCGACCGTGTGATCTGGCATCGAGTCGAAGACCTCGCGCACGGTTTGCCATGGGGATTCGATGTTGTTCAGGTCACTGAGATGGAGCTCGGCTTCGATGGAGCGGATCTCCTGCTCGGCCTCGGCCACCAACACCGCTTTCGCCACGTGGTCGGCGCGCGAGTCGACCCTGCAGGCCGAAGCTCGTCCCAAGACGTCGGCCCAGAACAATCGGAGTTCCTCGAAACTTGCCGGGTCGGCTGGGTTCCAGAGGTGGTCTCGCCCGGGAGCTCCCAAGAACGTCGAGAGTTCGGGCTTCCGCTCGATCAGATCGTCGACGACGTCGGAGGACAGGGTGAAGATTTCAGACATCGGCGGTCTCTCAGACATCGGCGTTCTCCATGCCGGCGACCCTAGGCCAACCAACCGCAATTGCGATTGCCGCTCCGATGGCTCCGCCCGTGCTCGATAACAGGAGGTCGCCAATGGTGTCTTCGTAGGTGAGGTCGAGTCCCGCGGTGCCCATTTCCTGCACCAAGAACTCGGCTGCCTCCCACCAGATGATCGCGAGCCCGCCGAGGCCCCAACCGAGGGTCCAAGCGTTCAACCTTCCGATGCCGGTGCGAGCGAAGCCGAGCGTCACGCCGGCCATGAGCAGGACCCAGTTCAGAAAGTGGAGGACGTCATCGGTGCGGTTGTAGTTGTTGTAGAAGTTGAAGACGTTGCCAAGCGTGTCGAGCAAAAAAGGGGCAACGACCAGCGCGTCGACAAGGTACGGATACGGCGGATGCGAGCCTCGTACGCGCCACACGATCGGGACGACGACGGTCGGCAAGAGATAGAACGGCGCTCGAAACGCCATGCCTTTGCCCTCGAATTGCTCCCACTCGGGAAAGGCAACGGACACAGCAAGAGCCAGCACGAGACCAGCCCGTACGGCCAGAAGAATCAAGCGGTGAGACGGAGGGCTGGTCGGTTCGACCGTTTCGTTCATTCCGCCATCTTCATTCGTGGCCGCTTGGCCGACGCGGATCCGGGGGACTCACCGCGGGTGAATTTGCAGTAGCGCGCGCGAAGACACCTAGCGCTGTTCGGGCGGATCACTTGCACGGGCGCTACCGCACGCCATCAGGCAACTCAGGCGGAGATCGTTGCCGCGGCCTGGGACTTGGTCCCCGAGCACGGCCTCGCCAGCTTGTCCATGCGCGATCTCGGCGATCGCGTGGGCATGCGGGCTCAGTCGATCTACTCTTACTTCGCTTCGAAGCACGAGATCTACGATGCGATGTTTCTCGAGGGCTATCAGGCGTTCGCCGAACGGATCGGCACGATCGGGGACGAACAGATCGAAGGCGACCCGGTTGCCGCCGCCAAGGTTGCCGCTCGTCTTTTCGTGGTCTTCTGCGCCAGCGATCCGACGCGTTATCAGTTGCTCTTCCAACGGACGATTCCCGACTTCGAGCCCTCGCCCGCCAGCTAAGCGGCTGTCACGGGCTGCTGGGTTCGTCAACCGACTCAATCGATGAGTGTCATGACATCGGCCAGCGGTTTGCGTTCGAGCGAGGGCACCAAGACGCCTTCCATCGGGTAACCGATCGGGAACAGTACGAACGGTCGCTCGTTGCTCGGTCGCCCGAGCAGCTTCGTGAGGAACGCCATCGGTGACGGGGTGTGGGTCAGGGTCGCAAGTCCGGCGTGATGCAGCGCGGCGATGAACAAGCCAGCGGCGATGCCGCAGCTCTCCTTCACGTAGTAGTTGTTCCGTTTGGTCCCGTCTTCGTCAAGCCGGAACCGTTCTTCGAACAGCACAACGATCCACGGGGCGAACTCGAGGAACTCCTTGTGATGGTCGGTGCCGATCGGGGCCAGTGCTTGTTGCCACTGTTCGTTCATCCTGTTCTCGAGATAGTTGACCCGTTCCTCTTCCTCGGCCGCGGCTCGGATCTGGGACTTCACTTCGGGGTTTCCGATCACGACGAATCGCCAGGGTTGGAGATGGGCACCAGACGGAGCGGTCGACGCCGTCCGGATCGCCGTCTCGATCAGACCAATGGGGACCGGCTCGTCTGACAACATCCGAACGCTGCGACGTCGATCCATCTCGGCGTGGAAATCAACGGCCCGTTTTCGCATGGTCGGCTCATCGAATCGAGTGAAGTCGAGCGGCTCGAACGGATGGTCTGCCAACGTTTCGGGCGTCGGGTAGGGGTGGGCGTAGTCGGCCGTCATCTGTTCATCGTCGCAGACGGTCGGTCAGATCTCCCATCGGATCGGAGCGATCGGATCAGCGGTGTAGACGCAATACATCCCCGTCTGCACGCTCTGCTCGAGGTGGGCGGCCAACGATGGTTGATGCTGAGCCAGTCGCTTGAGCGAATAGCGGAGCGATCGAGTCACGCTGGATCGGGCGCGCTCGGCGCTACCGCCGATCGATCGAGCTCGACCCCCGAGCCCCACTGCGCTGGTCAACTCTGCGATGAGGTAGTCGCGATCGCGTTGAGCCAGCTCGACCCGGCCGAGGTCATTCATCCGGGTGGCTTCTTCGATGTCGTCGTCGACCTCGGCGAGTCGGCGGCGGTACGCATCACGCGCAGCATCGTCGATGACCGGGAGCCCAGCACCGACACCCTCGGAGAGTGTTTCTCTGCCATGATCGACCGCGTGGCCCCCCGGAAGGGAGCCTCGTTCGACGGCAACCAGGTCGAGCACGTGAATCTCGCGACCCGGATCGGCCAGCAGGCGCTCGATGTAGCGGAGCCCCTTGAGGTCAGGCATGAGGGCGGTCCCCTCGCCGAAACGGATCGTCCGGATATCGCCGTCGAGCTTGAACGTCGCCGTGGCCGCTTGGTCGGGTTCGTTCGTCGTCGGCCTCGGTGGAGAACCTTCGATGAGGCGCTGGGCTTCGGCTGCTTTGTGCGCCGCGCCGAACGAGTCGAAAGCTGCCAGCGCGGCGTGCCATTCCATGTGGGCCCCGTCGGCGTCGCTCGCTCTGGAGCGCGCTTCGCCGAGCACCATCCTGGCGGCCGCCGACTCGTACGGAGCGCCGATGTCGGCCCACGCCGCCGTCGCAACTTTGGTCAGATGAATGGCGCTCCCGAGGTCGCCGGCGGCCAACGCAGCACGGCCGCCTGCCAGCGCGGCACTGGCGTCGAGGGATCGGCTCGGGTAACAGTCGGCAATCGCCGAGAGCGCGTCGGCGGCCAGCCCGGCGGTTTCGGCGTCGCCTGCCGCCGTTGCGATTTCGGCCTGCGCAGCGAGAAGAGGAGCGAGACGCAGATCACCGAAGGGCGGTTGCATCTTCGACGGAATCTCGAACGGGTGAGCGATCGCATCGGCGATCATCGTTGCCGCAACATCGATCTGGCCTTGCTCCAGGCGCAGCAGTGCGAGTCCCGGGTGCGGAGACCAGGAACGTTCGTGTGCTGCCAGAAATGCTGCTTCTGCGCCGAGGAGATCGCCTCGGCACAATCGGATGTTGCCAAGTTCGACCAGTGGCCATCCGAACTCGCGCCGCATCCACGGACGCAGCTCCTCACAAGCCCCGAGGGCCTCCGCCTCCGCAAGATCGCACGGACCCGAGATCCGCAGGAGCTCGGCGCGATGGACACGGCATCGTCCGTTCATCGAGCCGATTGCCGTGCCATGACGCCACCGTTCCATCACCTGCGTCCACTCGCTGGCGCGGTCATGCAGCGCCATCCCCTGAGCGGCGCAGATCAACTCGCAGAACATCATCCCCGTGGTGAGCGCGTCGACGGCACCTGACGCGAGATCGATGGCGATCTCGTCCAACAGCTCGAGCCCGGATTGGACGTGACCATCGAAGATCTCAACGCGAGCAGCGCACACGCGCCCGATCATGACCGCCGGGTCAACCGCATGCGTGCGTCCGATCTCGATTGCCGAGGCGGAGTAGTGGCGCGCGGCATCCATGTCACCGCACATGAATCGTTCGTAGCCATGAACGACCGCGATCACCGCGTGGACGTGGGTCTCCTCATGGCCGTCGAGAAGCCGCTCTGCACGGCGGAGCCAGCCCCGGACCGGCGCCATCAACCCGGTGTCCATCATGAGGAACATCGCGGCCATTGCCGCTGCTCGCGCTGCGCCCACCACGTCGCCATCGTCGAGCAGGAGTGAGTGCAGGTCCTCCCAGGCCGTCACCGACGCCTCGAAACCGCCGTTGCCGTACTCCGCCATCGCGCGGAGCTCGAGACCCTCGGCCGTGGCCGCATCCGGTCCGCAGGCTGCCAAAAGATCGATCGCGCGGATCCACTCGCCTTGATCGACTGCCACCTGCACCGCTGCCAGACCGCTCATTGTCGCATTGTGACATCGATTGTCACGCCTCTGGGTTGTCGCTCGATTCCCGAAGCGACATCACAACATCAACCTTCCGAAAGGCACGCTCATGGAACCCATCGAACAGCTCTCACACATCCTGCCGAAGCTCAAGACAACGGTCGATCACATCCAGGTCATGCAGATGAACGACCCGACACCGTGCAGCGAGTTCACGGTC
>CAZYLX010000331.1:0-4605 GCA_964648595.1 uncultured Acidimicrobiaceae bacterium | reverse complement strand
GAAGTTGTCGCCGATGTCATGGAGCAGCGCACAGACGACGTAATCGTCGTCCCGCCCGTCGCGCTCGGCCCGTGTTGCCGTCTGAAGGCTGTGCTCCAGCCGATCGATGGGGAAGCCGCCGTGGTCGTGCTTGAGATAGCGCATCTGTTCGATCACCTTGTCGGCGACCAGGGCCTGGGTGTGGGCCAGCTGTGGAGCGATGATGGCCCAGTCTTCTGCGGTCGATTCGGCGAACGTCTTGAAGTGCGTCATTGGCTGATGCGGTTCAGCCGTCTGGGCTTCAGACGTCCCGGTTTCGGACAGCTCGGGCGTCTCGGTGACATCGGTCATGGTTCGACGCTAGCGCATCGCCATGAGAGGATTCGAACCATGACGACCCAGACCCGCACCGCGATCCGGACCTGCCCTCTCTGCGAGGCGGGCTGTGGGTTGGAGCTCACCATCACCTCCGATTCCGAGGTCGAAGATGGGGTGGAGCAGGTGAAGGTGATACGAGGTGACAAGGACGACGTCTTTTCCGCCGGTTTCGTTTGCCCGAAGGGCACGACGCTTGGCCATCTCCACGCCGACCCTGATTGGCTCCGCTCCCCCATGGTCAAGCGAGACGGTGCGTTCGTTCCCGTCACTTGGGACGAAGCCTTTGCAACGATTGAGGAAGGGCTCATGCCGTTGATCGCCGAACACGGGCGAGATGCCGTTGCCATCTACTTGGGCAATCCCGGAGCGCATTCGCTCGCGCCGATGTTCTACAACCGTGCGCTGTTGAAGTCGCTCGGCAGCAGAAATCGGTTCTCGGCCTCAACCGTCGACCAGCGCCCGAAGGAAATCTCGGCGGCGATGATGTTCGGATCGGTCACTGTTCCCGTTCCCGATCTCGACCGCACGGACTTCCTCCTGATGCTCGGTGCCAACCCGTATGCATCGAACGGCTCACTCTGTACCGCACCCGACTTTCCTGGTCGTCTGGAACGGCTGCAGGAGCGTGGCGGCACGGTTGTCGTCGTCGATCCTCGACGAACCGAAACGGCAGTCAAAGCCGACCAACACGTCGCCATCAGGCCCGGTACCGATGCACATCTGTTGGCCGGCATCGTTCACGTGATGTTTGCCGAAGGGCTGGCCGACGCCGGTGATGTTGCTACCCATTGCAAGGGTTTCGACGACCTCGAGCAGCTCGTTGCTGGCTTCGATCCGGCGACTGTCGCAGAGATTTGTGGCGTCGAGGCCTCCGTCATTTCCGACCTGGCTCACGACCTGGCCACTGCACCGACCGCCGCGGTCTACGGACGAATCGGTACATGCACCCAGGAGTTCGGCACGCTCGCCTCGTGGCTGGTCGACGTCGTGAATGTCTGCTCTGGGAACCTCGATCGCATCGGCGGCGCCATGTTCGCCAAGGGCGCAGCGGGTCAGCCGTCGACAAAGGGTGCGCCGGGCAGCGGCCGAGGCTTTTCGATGGCCCGGGTCCGTTCTCGGGTCAGTGGCGCACCGGAATCGCTCGGCGAGTTCCCGGTCACGGCGCTTCCTGAGGAGATCGAGACCGAGGGCGATGGCCAGGTTCGGGCGCTCATTACCGTTGCCGGCAATCCCGTCAGCTCGAATCCCAACAGCGGCCGGCTCGATGCCGCAATCGGGTCGCTCGACTTCGTGGTGTGTGTTGATCCATACATCAACGAAACGACCAGGCATGCCGACGTCGTTCTGCCCCCTCCAACACCGTTGCAGAAGAGCCACTACGACCTTGCCCTGTTGAACTTCGCCGTACACAACGTCGCCAACTACTCCGCTCCGGTGTTCGATCTCGAGGAGGGGCAGATGGATGAGGCAACGATCATGTTGCGGCTCGCCGCACTCGTGGCTGGTGCCGGCTTCAACGCTGACGTGGCGAGCATCGACGCCGACATCGCCCGCTCGATGCTGGCAGCAGCAGTTCGTGACGATCATGGCAACGTCGCCGGGCGAGACGTCGACGAGTTGTTCGAGATGCTGGGCGACCGGTCTGGCCCCGAGCGATTGCTCGACATCGTGCTTCGTACCGGTCCATACGGCGACGGTTTCGGGGCAGATCCCGATGGCCTCACGCTCGCTGCGCTCGAGGCCAAGCCTCACGGAGTCGACCTCGGCGCTCTCGAGCCTGGTCGTGTTCCTGCGAACCTGCGTACGCCAGACGGCCTGATCGATCTCACTCCACCGGTACTCGTCGAGGATTTCGTGCGGCTCGTGGGCTCACTCGAGCGAGCTTGGGGCGATTCGATGGTGCTGGTTGGCCGTCGTCACCTGCGATCGAACAACTCCTGGATGCACAACCTCAAGGTCCTCACCAAGGGCAAGAACCGCTGCACGCTGCAGATCCACCCCGACGATGCTTCTGAGCGCGGCATTACCGATGGAGCCAGCACCACGGTGGCGTCTCGCGTTGGGGAAGTGACCTTGCCGGCCGAGATCACCGATGGAATTCGGCGCGGCGTGGTCAGCATCCCTCACGGCTTCGGCCAAGACATGCCCGGGGTCCAACTGGGAGTAGCAACCGCCTACGCCGGTGTGAACACGAACGTGCTCACCGACGAGTACTTCCGAGACGAACTCAGTGGAAACATCGCACTCAACGGCGTCCCGGTCGAGGTCAGCGCCACCGCCTGACCGCCCCGTTCTGACCGCCCCCGCCACGAGTGTCGGTTCCGCGCGGTGGTGCGCGCTTCCGGCATTGGTCATGCTCGCGTTTGCGGAGCGAGTGTCGGTTCCGCGCGGTGGTGCGCGCTTCCGGCACGACCTCGCTGAGCTAGGCGGACACGGCGCTAGACGGACCGCGCGGCGACGTCGGCTACCTCGCTGGTGGACCACACGGGCAGGGTGCCGTCTTCAGCATCGAAGTGTTCGAGCCACTGGCCATAGAACGAAGGGTCGACCAGGTTCGAGGGGTGGTGACCGGGCAGTGCCGACACGGCCATCGTCGGAAGCAGATCGAACAAGAAGCTGATGGTCCACCGCAACATGCGCCAGTGGGCGATTGGTCGGAAGAAGCGTCGCTGATGCCAAAGCATCTGGACGGTTCCTGCAGCGGCGAAGAAGCCGAGTAACACCATCGCCGTGACCATCGCTGCGACGTAGGTCCGACGCTTGCCAGACACTTGGTGGAAGGCATCGAACGCGATCGTCTTGTGGCCGACTTCTTCTGCGAGGTGCCAGAGAAACAGCGTTGCTGCCTCGTCGTCGGCGCCGTCGAACAGATCGCCGAGTCGAGCCTCGACCCATCGTGCAACTGCATAGGCGATGGTCTCGAAGCCGGCGGCAAAGCCAGCGTTGAACGCGACCGACCGCGTCGAGAGTTTGCCGAACGTCCAGGACATCAGTCGATCGAGCCGGCGCAGACCGGGCTGATCGCGCAGGATCGCATCATTGAATCGACGGTGTTGGGCGTGATGCTGGAGTTCCTCAGCAACAAACCCCTTCACCTCGATGGCGAGGGCTGGGTCGAGATGGTCGGACGTGGCCCGCACCGACTTGGCAACGTATGGCTCGGCGTGCGGCATCATCATCGACACCGAGTTGGCGACGCAGGCCAGCTCCGGAAGAAGCGGGTGCCAGCGCGGATCGAAGTCCTCGGAGTACTCGAAACGAACGCGTCTGGTCACTTCTGGTACGTCGGCCTCAAGCAGCTGAATCTGAATGCTGGGTCCCATCTTCGAGGCAGCCGTTGATCGGCACGCCGAGCTGCTCGGCTCGGGCGAGTGCAACCGCACAGAACTGTCGAACAAACGCATCTGGGTCCCGCAGCTGTGCCCACGTGACGTAGAGCAGCTGCCAGCCGAGGCCACCGATGAGCAGATCTCGCACGTTGTCGGCGTTCTCGGTCCTTGGTCCCCAGTGGAACGCCCGACTGTGAGCCTCGACGCCGAGTTGCAGTTCCGGCACGGCGATGTCGACTCGGAAGCGTTTGTCGTCAACTGCCAGCTCGTGTTGGAGTTCGACCGGTGGGAGCCACGGCAGGCTCACGAGCCGTGAGACCACGCGTTCCATCCAAGAGTCGGTGACACCCGAGACTCGTGCTGGGTCGTTCACTACGGCGAGCAGCGTGCGAGGGCCCGGGGCATGCGGAGTCGAAAGGCGGTCGAGAGTCTGCTCGAGCCAGCCTCGGTGTTCGGTCCGAAGAAACTCATCGAGACACCGTTCGACAACATCGGGGCTGGCAGTAGCGCCGAGGAGACAGAGCGTTGCTGCTTTGCTCAAGCAGCAGATGTTCTCGATCTCGACGACGTCGAGATCGGGCCTGATTCGAGAGAACCGGTGCACCGACGCAAGTGGTAGCCGTGCTCGTGAAGCCTGTGGCACCCAGAGCTCCGGCAACGGGGGTGGATCATCGATCCAGCCATGGAGCCACGCAGCTGATCGGTAGCCGGCCGCACTGCCAGGGAGGCACAACGTGGCCGCCCGTATGGTCTGGCGACGCGAGCGAGGCAGCGCAGCATGCGCCCAAACCTTTGGGCGGAGCTCGATCATCTCGCCCCGTTTGCGGGCTCGACGGAGTCGGTGTGAGTGGAAACCTTGATCGGCAGCCTCGGTGGTGACGGCTTCGGGTTCGCGGTCGATGTCGCCGCTGAGGAAGCG
>CAZYLX010000330.1:0-4605 GCA_964648595.1 uncultured Acidimicrobiaceae bacterium | reverse complement strand
CTGCGCTCCAACGAGTTCGCTCGATCGGTCGAGATCGGCGACCGTTCGAGCGAGTCGCCACACACGACGGAATCCGCGAGCCGTGAGACGCCCGCTCAGCAGCTCCGCCTCCAGGGCGTCGCGCCCGGCGGGGTCGAGAGGGGCAAAGCGATCGAGGTCGTCTGGCGCGAGCTCGGCGTTGCAGCGAACGCCGCGCTCCATCGCCAACGCTCTGGCCGCAGCAACTCGTGGTGCAACGACCGCCGTTGTCTCCTCGGCCGACGAACCAAGCAAAGACCGAGGATCCGGTGGAGCGATTTCGATGCGAATGTCGAACCGATCGAGCAGCGGTTCGGAGAATCGCTGCGCATACGACCTGCGCTGGTGTTCGGTGCATCGGCAGCTCCCCGCAGTCCACCCATTGCCACACGGGCAGGGGTTCGAGGCCGTGACCAGCTGAAACCTGGCGGGGATCTCCTGCGACCCATGAGCCCGACTCACGCGAACCACGCCCTCCTCGAGTGGCTGACGCATTGCATCGAGCACCGACCGCGGGAACTCGCCGAGCTCGTCGAGGAACAGGACCCCGCCATGACTGATCGAAACTTCGCCGGGGCGGATGCTCGAAGAACCACCGCCGATCAGGGCAACCGAGGACAGCCCATGATGCGGGGCCCGAAACGGAGGACGCCGATCGAGTCCAGCTCCGGGCTTGCGAAGACCAGCGACCGAGTGAATCCGAGCGACGGTCATTGCATCGTCGGCATCAAGCGGCGGCAACAGACCAGCCAGCCGCGATGCCAACATCGTCTTGCCCGCGCCGGGAGGTCCCACCATCAACATGTGATGACCACCCGCCGCCGCGACCTCCAAGGCCCAGCGGGCCAACGGTTGACCGCGTACATCGGCGAGCTCCGGCCTCGCTGCGCCATAGCCGAGCACCGTTGGCGCGTCGACAAGAGGCGGGAGCGGCCCCTCTCCTTTCAAACCCTCGACGACCTCTCGCAAGGTGGTGGCTCCCCTCACCCGTCCCGGAGCAGCAATGGCCGCTTCCGCTGCGCCGTCGATCGGAACAATCAGCTCCTTGGCCGACATCGCCTCAGCAAGACTGACCAGCCCGGAGACGGCACGAATCGATCCGTCAAGGCCGAGCTCGCCGACGGCGGCGACACCAGCGACTTGTGAGGCATCGAGTTGCTTCGACGCCACCAACACGCCGAGGGCCAGCGGAAGATCGAGGCCGGCACCGTGCTTGCGAACGTCGCTGGGAGCAAGGTTCACCGTGAGGGGCAGTGTCGCAGGCCACGAGCAACCACTGCTCATCAGCGCAGCCCGCACGCGATCGCGCGATTCGCGGATCGTTGCATCGGGAAGGCCGACCACCGTGAACCGTGGCGTGCCGGTGCCGGTGTTGATCACTTCGATCGTGACAGGGAGACCGTCGATACCGTCGACGACCGCAGTGGGAATGGTGGCCAACATGGCGCCCGCTCTCGCTTGTAGATGCGTGAGGGGGCCGAGACCACCGAGGTCAACAGAGTAGCAGCGCCGAGCGGAGTGCTGCGCTGCTCAATTCGATCAGCACTGCGCCGATTGGGGCGGGTGACTTCTGCGACGCCAGATCAGACGCGCCGGCCGCGGCCACCTCGCCTCTCCTCAGGATGGTTGGCCATCCTGCTTCTCGGAGTGGCACTCGTCCCATTCGTCCAGGAACTCACGGCCCAACCGGCCGCTCGCTACGCACAAACGGCGGCCATCACCGATCAGGGAACCGTGCGGCTCGACGACTACGAAGCGGTCCTGAACGTGGACCTGGTCGTTCGCGACGGGCACATCTATGGGGACAAGGCACCGCTCCAACCGATCCTGGCGATACCCGTCTACGCAGCTGCCCAAGCGGTCGGCGCTGAACCGGCGACCGAGTTGCAGCTCGAGAAGAACCTCGGCTTGTGGTGGGTCACGCTCTGGTCGACGGTCGTACCTCTGTTGGCGATTGCCGCGATCGGGATCAAACTGGTGACACGGCTCTTCGGTCGAGGACATGCGGTACAAGCCAGCCTGACGATCTGTTCCGGCACGCTCCTTCTTGCCTACGGAACCCAGTTGTACGCCCACGTCCTGGCCGGCCTGCTCGGGTGGGGATGTTGGCTGCTGGCCAACGAGTATCTCCGAGGGTCATCGGGCAGCCGAACCCAGCGAATGTGGCTGCCATTGGCAGCCGGTGTGTTGGGCGGGGCCTCCGTCGCCACCGAGTACCCAATGGCGATCGTCGTCCTCGTCGTCGGAGTCGTCCTTGCCACTCGTCGGGCCTGGACGGGGATTGTTGCCTTCGCCGTAGGCGGCCTCCCGTTCGTCGGCATCTTGATGGCCTACCAGGCGGTTGCATTCGGCAGCCCTTGGGCCGTCTCGTACTCGGAGAAGCCAGATGCCGGAACACCCGGCGTCGTCGTAGGACTCCCCAATCCACTGCAATTGCTCGAGGTCTTGTTCGGTTCTCGCGGCCTTCTGCTCTTCAGCCCGATCGTGATCCTGGCCGTCTGGGGTCTGCTACGAGCGGCACGGTCCACCAACTCCGAGCGTCGCCGCCACGGACTCGTCGGTCTCTGGGTGTTTGCCGGCTTCTTGGCCCTGCAGTCAGGTTGGTCGAATGCATGGGGTGGCGAGGCACCAGGGCCCCGCTACGTGATTCCAGCCTTGCCGTTTCTGATCGTTGGGATGGCTGAGATCTGGAATGTTGCTCCCCGGTTCCAGTGGATCGCGATTCGGTGGTCAGTACTGGCGATGATCATGCCGGTTGTTGCCCTGCACCTCACTCCGAGTGGAAGCTACGCCGTTGTGGCACAGCTCCAGAATCTCCAGGAATACGGCCCGGTCGAGACGCTCTGGACGATGCTGTTCGGCCCCCTCGGAGTCGCCATCCACGTCACGACAGTCGCGGTCGTTGGGTGGCGTTTGGTCACCGAGATTCGTCGCGAGGCCGCCGACGAAGCCTCGAACCAGGGACATCATTCGAGACGGCCGCTCGAGGCATCCACGAAGGCAAGGCGTCGGGCGACAGCACCGAGCTGAACGCTGCCACCGACTGCGCCTTACTCACTCGGCACGGTCAGCACCTCGCGGCTGTAGCGGACGACTGACCGGACCTGCTCATCGCTCAGCCTGCCGGCGTATGCCGGCATACCACCGCGACCATTCAAGATCAGCGCCTCCTGGTCGGCTGCGTCGGGGAATCTCTCGAGCACGCTTCCGTCAGCGACGCTCGGCCCGCGGCCTCCCCCACCCGAGGCGCCATGACAGCTCACACACTGACCGACCCAGATCTGGCGACCCTCGAACAACTCGGGATCTGAACCGGCGGAGACCTCAGGTGCCGCTCCCGCACATGAGACCAGAGCCAGAGCGATCACGACCAGAACAGCAAGGCGAAAAAGCACGGTGCGGACGGTAGCCACACCAGCGGCCTGACAGACGTCGGCCTCCGGCCCAACTCGCTCCATACTGACCGCCGTGGGATTCGACCCGAGACGGAAGCATCAGCGGACGACCTTCGACTATTTCTTCGTCGCTGCCTCGATCGTCGTCGCCATCGGGCTGTTGGCCTGGGCCGTCCTCGGCTGATGGCCGATCAGCGACCGAATCGCGGCCGCCCGGAGAAGAAGACACCGCGCCACAAGAAGAAGCCGGGCAATCGGACCAAGTCGAAACCGAATGCGCGCAAGCGCGTCGGGTCGCCCAGAGCGCTCGACCCTTCAGCCGCAGCCGATGCTGAAACCCGGTTCCTTCAGCCGTACCAAGCAACCAAGACCTACCTTTGTCCCGGCTGCAACCGGGACATCCCACCGGGCATGGGCCACATCGTTGCCGTTCCGCCCGAGGACCCAGATTTGCGTCGTCACTGGCATCGCGGCTGTTGGAACAACCGCCAGAACCTGTGATGCGGGGTACTGCTCAGAATGCCGCTTCGTAGACCTGCAGGTTCCCTCGACCGTCGACGTCGACGATGTCGAAACGAACGGTGTCGATACGGGTCCGCTGCTCGGACAGCCACTGACCGGCGAGACGTCGGATGCGTTCCTGTTTCTTGTGCCCGACCGCGAGGACTCCTTCGCCAAATCGGGCCGTCGTTCGAGTCTTGACCTCGACGAAGGCGACGATCTGGGGCCGACGCCGAACGAACGCGATGGCGATCAGATCGAGCTCGCCCGCATGACCTCGCCAGTTGCGCTCGACAACGGTGTAGCCATGCGTTTCGTACCAGCGGGCCGCGGCCTGCTCACCGAGCCGGCCAAGGGATTGATTGTGTGTTGTCACCAGGAACGAGCGGGCAGAACAGCGAGCTCGTGATCGCTCGGCACCATCAGCGGTGCAAGAATCTCCGGGTGGCGACGGGACGTCGCGAACGGGCGACGGCGCTAGTTGTCGCGCTTTTCCTTGATCTTGGCGGACTTGCCGACGCGATCGCGGAGGTAATAGAGCTTGGCTCGACGAACGTCGCCTCGTGTCACGACCTCGACCTTGTCGATGGTCGGGCTGTTCTTCGGGAACGTTCGCTCGACACCGACACCGAAGCTCAGCTTGCGCACGGTGAAGGTATCACGCACGCCCGAGCCCTGCCGCCGAATCACG
>CAZYLX010000329.1:0-4607 GCA_964648595.1 uncultured Acidimicrobiaceae bacterium | reverse complement strand
AAACGGCCCCTAGCAACACCGCAGTCGATGGAGCATCAGGAGCCGGGGCGGTTGTGTACCGCGCCGGACTCATCCAGAGTGCATCGACCTCGTCGACCGCCTCTGGAGATCTGGTGAGTTTGGCATCGAGCGCTCGCACAGCGCCCAGCCGACCGCCGCCACCGACGAGTTCGACGCGGTGATCGGGGAGGAGCTGCGCCGCTGCGACGACGAACTCGGAGCGCTTCGGCCACTCGTGGCGGCCAACACAAACAACAGGACCACGTGGGTCCCAGGGCGGTGGCTGAGGCGGAGCCTCACTCAACGGCGGTGCGTGCAACAACGAGACGTTGTCCTTGACTCCCCAGTATTCATCGAGTCGGTTTGCGCATTCCTGGCTGCCGGCCAACCAGTGCTGGACGCCGCCGAGCATCGAGCGATCGGTAGCTCTGACGACGTCGCTGCCGGCGTGATGTCGGTTCGGGTCGACTTCGCCCAGCGCCATGAATGGGTCCCGAAGATCGTAGAAGATGCGCGCCTGGTGGTAGAAGAGCGACAGCACGCGAGGATGGTCAGCGAGATATGTCGGCGGTTGGGTGCTCAGGACCAGGTCGTACTGGTCGAGTTCCATTCGCCTGACGTCCTCGAGAAGCGCGAAATACCGGAAGAACTCCGGATGGTGTGACCACTGATCGAGCGCGTCGGGTGTTCCCCACGATGACCGAGGCGAGATCAGTCCGGGGAAGTGTTCTTCGGTGACGCGGTGCCCTGATGCAACAAGATGAGCGAGAAGACGGTCAAGAAGCCGTTCGAATCCGCCGGCGACGCCCCAGTCTGGCTTGAGTACCCCGATACGAAGTGCAGTCACTCGAGGACCTCGAGCCGACGCCGGAGTGCTCGATTCTCGGCGGAGAGGGTCTCGATCGACTGGTGGAGCTCCCGCTGTTCGGTTTCGAGTGATCGCAGCGATACCGCCAACTGCTCGACTGCTTCGACCATGGCCTTGTTGTAGATGACTTGTTCGTTGGTCAGTGCATGCCCGACCCGGATCAGAGCCTTCTTTGGCGCGGTGAAGCGAGCTCCGGCGGGGAGGTCTCGGCCGATGTTGCGGTTGTCGTTTGCCTGCTTGAGGCGCTCTCGCAGTGCCGGGTCCATGGAAACCTCCTGGGCTGAGGGGGCAGTCGTTTGTGCTTGCTGGCCGAGCAGCTGCATCGTGGCGATGATCGGGTCGAGCGATGGCGGGTCCATCGCTGAGACGACAGGGTGATGTTGGTGAGCCGTGCGATGTCGAATGCTGTCGGCGGTGAGTCCAAGGGCCTCGAGGATGCCGGTACTCCATTGTTCACCGAGGATCCGCCAGTCGAATGCTTCTTCGACCACCGCGCGGCCAGCGATCCTCATGGCTCGCCCGTCGGCGGTGTGTTGTCTGTTGTTGGCGAGGTCGATGGCCTCGGAAAAGGCAGCCACCGACGGCTCGGCGATCGTTGCGTACCGCTCGGGTCCAGGCAGACCGCGAGCACCAATTGCTGTGGTGGCGATGGCAGTGCCAACTGACAGGTAGTCGAACAGTTTGAGGTTGCTGCCTCCGCCGGAGTTCATGGGGTTCAGTGCAACGTCGGCCCCGGCGAGGAGCGGCCACAGCAAGGACTCGGCGAAGATGGCGATGAGGTGGACATTCTCCGGAAGCGACTCCCCGGCAAACTCACTGGTATGGCTACCGGCCAAGACAAAGAGCCAGTCCGGTCGTTCTGCAGCGAGGCCAAGGATGAGGCGAGCGGCTCCGATGTTCGGTGGATGCCACGAGCCGATGAACAGCCCGATTGGTCGCTGGTCGTTCGTCGGTTGGCCGGCCAGGGTCAGCAATTCGGCTCGGGCTTGCTGGTGCTCCGCCTCTGTCTTGAACGCCAGGGCTGCGCTGTCGACCCCGTTGCCGACGACGAGGCCAGAAGAGACGGTGGATGGAGCTTGCTGAGCCAGGACCAACAGATCGCTGTCGGTGCAGGCGGTGACCAGGGCAGCCCGTCGACCAGCTTCGGCCTCCGAGGTGGTGGCTGCATCGAGGAGCCAACGACCACCCGGAGTGTCTGGTAGAAGATCGGCCTTCAGACTGGATTCGACATTCTGCGAATCGTGGACGATCGGAAGGCTCGTTTCGGGAAGGCACGGCACAAGGAACGGTTGCGTTGCGACGATGAAATCGGCCGTCCCGAGTTGGTCGTCGAGCTCTCGTTTGAATGCTGGGCTGGCATCCGCCAGTTTGGACGCCGTCAGGTCATCGACCGGCATCTTGTCCATTGCGTGAAACATGTCGAGCTCGGCTGCCCGTTGGCGTTCACTCTTTGGTACCTCGACTTGTGTGAGGCCGGCCTCGATCGTTCGGCGGCGAATCTGGGGTGTCGGGCTTGTGTTCACCAACACGGTGACGTCGCATCGATCGGCCAAGGCTCGGTTGAGGAACCGGGCTCGTCGCTGGCCGCCACCGACCATTGGGTCGATCGGGTACGTGCTGAGCGTCAGTGCTTTTGGCCGGGTTGCCGGTGACAGAAGATCGTCGATCACGTCGATGAACGGGAGCCAGCTCAACTCTGCGGCCCGGCGTCGGGCTTGAAGACCAAGCTGCCAGCGCAGGCGGGGGCTGCTGGCAATGTGGCGGATGCCCCAACTCAACTGGTCGGCGCTGGGAGCGACGAGCACACCGTTCACGCCGTGCTCCACGATCTCGGTGATGCCTCCTGCGTCGGTCGCCACCACCAATGGCGCACCGGCTCGCATGGCCTCGACGCCGAGGTGGGACCAGCCTTCATCGATGCTCAGCACAGCAACGCACGACGCTTGACGCAGTTCGATCGGCCGCTGCTCCTCGCTGACCGCACCGAGGAAGCGGATTCTGCGGTCATGCGTCCCAGCCTCGATCATGGCTCGCTGCGGTCCGTCGCCGGCGATCCGAAGCTCGGCATGTATGTCGTCGATCGATGCAAACGCTCCAAGGGCGAGGGTAAGACGATCTGAGCCGTCGAAGCGACTCTCGGTGAAACACACCAGACGGGGTGGAACGGTGCCATCGGTCGAAGCCATCGTCGCCACCGGAGGAGCCACCATGATGGCCTGGTTCCAGCCGATGGTCTCAAACCTGCGAGCGGCGTGCTCGGACGGTGTCGCGAGGCAGCGCAGCCTGTCGCTGGTGAACACGATGTGTTCGAGACGTTGGCGCAGTCCGTCGGCCGTCGGACCCTTACCGGGCTCCTTGCTCAGTGTGCGAGCCGTGGCGATGAGATCGGCGGGATCGGAACAGTGTTCGAGCGCAGGTGGAAGTGGCTCTTCGGTGGTGTTGCTCAGCGAGTCGCCGGACGAGTAAACGACGTGGCAATCGTGGTCGATCAACCAGGCTGGTGAGGTGGCGGTGATCAGAAGGTCGGAGTCGCCGAGGTCGAGCCCCAGGCAGTGTGCGTAGGCATCGAGCTGCTGTTCGAGGTCGCCGCCCAACGTTGGGATGGGTACCGCTGTCACCGTGTGGCCGCGGCTGGTCAGCGTGTCGGCCAGCGAACGCAGTGTCATGTCGTCGGCTGAGTGTTCCGCCCCCGAGGTACCGGCGATGCTGATCTTCACTGGCCGCTGCCCTCAGGTCGTGTGTCTGCGCCTGACTGCACTGCTCGATCGATCAAGAATTCGAAATACAGGGCGTCGTTGTCGAATCGACGTCGTTCACTTCGCCTCCGTGCCGCTTCCAGTGGGTCGATGGGGCTCGCCGCTGTTTCGCCCGAGATCAGTCCTGTGCTCTTGCCAACCGGTCGGCGGCGGAGTTCGGTGACCCGTTCGATAGCCGTCGCAAGGAAGCGGTTCACGCCCATCGAGCGACTCTAGCCATCAACGACGGACCTCGATCGGTATGGCATCGCTGAACTCGGTCCATCCAATTCCCTCCTGAACGAGCGAGGCGAAGAGCAGATACGTACCTGGCTCAATCGAGGGGTCGATGTCCTCGGGCCGGAGCTCCTGGGTGAGCTTCAGGCCATCGCCGGAACCGACCGCGGTAGACATTCGTATGCGGAACGGCTCGTGGCGACGCACGTCGGGCTGGTCGGCGAGTCGGAACTCGAGGCCGAGATTGACCGACCCAGCAACGGTGGCGAAGCCCTCTTGTGGGAAGAGGCCCAGCGGGCCAGAGTTCTCGACGTCTGCCATTGTCTCGAAGCTCGTTCCGATCGTCAGTATCGAAACGTCCGTGCTGAGGTGCACCGTCGCCGCCTGGTCTGCCGAGAACGGGGCAAGAGGATCGCGAATGCTCGGCTGTCCGCCGGCATCGATGGTGTCTTGTCTCCGACCAGGCAGAACCCACAATGCCTGCCGCCCGAAAGGCTCGACTGCGATGACGCTCGCCCCAGGGACCACATCGTCAAGATCGGCTCGCTGGGAGATGACCAGGTCTGAACAGGGAGGATCTTCGGTTGCGCTACTCCAATAGGAGAAGGTCTGCTCATCGAGGTTGAGACGGTAGTTCTCTTGGTGCCATCGGTCAGACAGTTGCCAGATGTCGAGAGCGATGCAGTCGGCGGGGCTGTTCGAGATGACGGCGATGAGGTCGTCTTGGGCATCGAGCACATCGATGGCAGCTGCTGATCGATCGATGG
>CAZYLX010000328.1:0-4616 GCA_964648595.1 uncultured Acidimicrobiaceae bacterium | reverse complement strand
AACCCTGGTACCTGACCTGGGGGCTCCTCCTCATGGCCGCTGCCACTGCCGGTGACCGGAATCGTTGGCTTGTTGCTGCGTGTGCCGGTGCCGCGTTCGTCGTGCTCCCGGTCGGGCCGCAGCTAGGCCTCGTGTTGTTGGAGAGTTCGACCTTTGTGTCGGTGTTGGCGTCCTCGGTGGCGCTGGTCGCGTTGACGCTCAGCCCGAAAACGGCCTCCCCGCCAGAGCGGCGGTCCGGTCTGACCGAAGAGGGCGTCACTGTGCTCGTTCCAACCAAGAACGAGCGAGCGAACGTACGCCCCATGATCGATGCCATCGCCGAAGCGACTTCGCAAGCGCGTCTGGCAGGCCGCCGCATCCACGTGCTGTTCGTCGACGACAGCGATGACGACACGGCAGACGTTGTCCGTTCCCACGCCTATGAGGCATCGGCTCGATGGAATATCGAGGTCGACGTGATGCATCGCCCCGACCCTTTGCGCTGGGGCGGGCTCGGCGGGGCAGTCGTTGATGGATTCGCTGCTGCGAAGAGTCGGCCCGTTGTTGTGATCGACGGTGATCTGCAGCACCCACCGTCGATCATCCCGACACTTGCCGATGCCTGCCGATCGGGTGCCGAGCTCACGGTTGCGAGTCGTCGAATTCCCGGAGGCTCGGATGGAACGGGCCTCACGCCGATGCGACGGAGAATCTCGATGGGGGTGGCGGGCGTCGTTCGGCTGCTCTTCCCGAGCCGCATCGGTCGAGTCGCTGACCCTCTGTCCGGTTGTTTCGCCGTTTCCCTCGAATCGCTTGACCTGGCCAGACTGCAACCAGACGGTTTCAAGATCCTCGTCGAGATCCTGGCCACTCACCCCGAGCTCGATGTTGTCGAGGTCCCGTACCAGTTCCAAGGCCGGAGTGAGGGCGTCTCGAAAGCAACCTGGCGTCAAGGGGTCACCCTGATCGGTCACCTCGCAGATCTTCGTCTTCGAACGAGTCGACCGTGGGCTGGCGCTCCGACGCCGATTCGCTCAGGCGTACTCGAAGCCGTCTGAGGTGCTCGACCCAGTCTGAATCGTCAGGCGGCGCAAGCCGACCCCAACGACGGCGAGCATCAGCGCGTCGCGGCCGAGGAGCGCGATCGCGGCCACGGGGTGATCGAGATCCGGAGGGCCGAAGATGGCGAGGGTCACCGCCGTGATCGTCACCGCGCCTGCCGTCATCGCGACGAGCAGGCGGTCGCGGTGAAGGATTGCTGCCCATGGGGTGAGCCACAAGAGAAACTGTGGCGACAGGAGCGGAGCTGTCACGATGAGCGCGCTCACCGACGTGAGCATCACGAGGGCGACGAGCTCGGCATCGCGGCCCTGCCGTTGCCGCGCCAGTCCTGCCGCCAAGACGGTGACCCCGATGGTGAGGACGCGGCCGCTGAACACGACGGTGTCGTTCAACGTCCCGATCCTGAAGGCGTCCGCTTCCAATCGGGGCTCGCTTGATCCAAACAACGCGGCGAGCGATCCCGGGATCGATTCCAGGTGCCACCCGGTGACGTCGCGCAGGCTCGTGATCTGGATGATCGCTTCCGTGCCGCTGAACGCCAGCCAAGCAGCACCTGCAGCCAAACCGAGGAGGGACGCCGAGACCGCAGCCCGCTGCTTGCGGATACCGAGCGCGGCGGCGATCAGCAAGGCCGGCCAGAGCTTGATCATTGCGCCGATCACGGTGGCAACGGCGAACCACGCCGCACTCGATCGAGCGGGCCCGGTGAGGGATCGACGGGTTTGTTCGTCGGTTGTCGAACGAGCTGGAGCGATGGCCGCGGCACCAAGCACCGCGGCCAGCGCCGCCCAGAGATCGAGTCTGAGCAGGCCGCTCGGGACGAGTGGAAGCCCGAGCAGGAGGTATGTCATCGACGCCTTGCTGGACCAGAAGCGGGCCAAGGCGGCGGCCAGGCCGAGGTCGACGAGAAGCGAGAGGGCGACGAGCCGGCGGTGGCTCGACACGACATCGTCGGCGAGCACGACCTCGGCGATGGCGACGGAACCCGGCGGGTATTCGACATCGTGGTCGACGTATGGAGCGCCGGGCGCATCGGCGATCTGCTGGAATCGATCGACGTCCCAGCCGTCGAGTTCTGTCGCTTCATCGGTCCATGGGCCGAACATCAGGGCCGCGGCGGCGATCAGCCGAACGGCCACTGCTCCCCATGTGGCCCACCGCTCTGCCCGCATCGACACCCAGGGGAAGGTACCCGTCGGTGATGGTCGAATGGATGACGATCGGTAAGCTCATGCGGGTGACCACCACTGAAGCCGAAGTTGCCGACACCGACGTCGTTCTTTCCGTCACCGATGCTGCGTTGGCAACGGTGCTCGAGGTTCGCGCCACCGAAGACGATCCCGAGGCCACCGCGCTTCGTATTGCCGTGACCGGCGCGAACATGACCGACTTCCAGTACGCGCTCGATCTCTCGCCCATCAGCGAGGCTGTCGAAGGTGATGCCATTTATGCCCAGGGCAGTCACGGCGAGCTCACGGTCATCATTCCCGCCGACTCCATCGTGAGCATGCAGGGCGCAACACTCGACGTTCCCGGCAGCGGAAGCGCTGGTGGGTTGGTCATCCGCAACCCCAACACGCCCGATCCACTTGCTGGTCTCGATCTCGACCTCAGTGGCGAATTGCCAGAGAAGATCCAGTCGGTGCTCGATCAAGCGATCAACCCGGCGTTGGGCGCTCATGGTGGATTTGCCACGTTGGTTGGCGTCGATGGGAACAAGGCCATCGTCACGATGGGTGGCGGTTGTCAGGGTTGTGCTGCGAGTGCCATGACCTTGCGGGAGGGCATCACCAAGATGCTCATGGATGCTCTGCCTGAGATCGAAGAGGTGGTTGACGCCACCGATCACACCGCCGGCGAGAATCCGTTCTACACCTGAGCGAGTCGGTCCGCTGCAGCCGTGGACTTTGTCGAGCGTCGCATCACACGAGCACAGCGGGCTGGCTTCTTCGATGACCTTGCCCTGCACGGTGAGCCGATCCCAGACCTGGACGAGGAACGTCCGCCGGGTTGGTGGGCCAAGAGCTACGTGGCTCGGGACCGTTCACTGCGGCGACTCCATGAGCTCGTCGCTGATCTGCCTCGACGCAAGGGCATCGCCATGCTCGACGACGATCATGAGGTCGTGCGGCGTGGCCTGATGGCGCTTGATGCCGAACTCGCCGCAGCCAATGAGATGGTCGAGCTGAAGGATCGAGTGGACCGTGTCGACATCGAACAGGAGCTCGGCTCGTGGCGGGACCGTCGCCGCCTGGAGCGTTGGGGTCGGTACCTCCTGAACTGAAGGAGTTGCTGGACCGAGGGATCAGAATCACCTCTTTGGCTGACGGCCTGTGGCCTACGGTCTGCCGCCGTGGCGAAGATGCATGATGACGAGCTCGAGACCAGTGTCGATCTCGTACGCGACCTGCTCGGCGCACAGTTCCCTGATTGGGCGGATCTCCCGTTGCAAGCGGTTGTGTCGACGGGCACGGCCAACGCCATGTTCCGTCTCGGTGATGAGCTCGTCGTTCGGCTCCCGCTTCGTCCCGGTACCGAGGCATCGGTTCGTAAGGAGCATCGTTGGCTTCCCGAGCTTGCGTCGCATCTGCCAGTCGCGGTGCCGGTGCCAGTTGCGGTCGGCACACCAGCGGAGCGGTATCCGATGCCGTGGTCGATCCTGCGGTGGTTCGATGGTGCGGATGGCACGACAGGATCGTTCGATGACGAACAGACGGCTGCCGAACTCGGGGCATTCGTGCGGAAGCTGCACGGGATCGAGGCTCCTGTCGAGGAACCCGATGCATTGCCGGGGTCGTCCCCTTCTGATCGAGGTGGCCCGCTCGCATGGCGGGATCGGGTGGTCCGTCAATCTGCTGAAGCCGCCCGTCACATGACCGACGTGGATGCCGTCCTCGCCGTATGGGACGAAGCGCTCGCCGCTCCCGCTTGGGATCAGCCAGGTCGGTGGATCCAAGGCGACATTGCCAGTGGGAATCTGATCTATCGCGATGGTCGGTTGGCCGCGGTCATCGATTGGCCTGCCATGGCCGTTGGCGACCCGAGCGCGGACCTGATCGTCGCCTGGGAGATGTTCGGTCCCGGCTCCCGTGAGACCTTCCGCTCCGAAATGCCGCTCGTCGACGACGCGATGTGGGCCCGGGGGCGAGGCTGGGCCATCTCGACAGCCGTCCTCTGCCTGCCGTACTACGAGCACACGAATGCCTTCATGGTTGATCAGGCTCACGCCAAGATTGCCAATCTCATCGGCGACTCCTGACCTTCATCGGGCATGACCGACTCCACTGGTCACCGGCAAGCCTGTTCCCATACCGGCCACATCCATCGAGGTCGGTCGGACACGCCTACCCCGGTAGCCGACGACTCGGACGCTCAGATGACATAGGTTCGATCTCAGCGGGCGAACCAACGCTTGCACAATCACCATGGAGGGACCTCATGGGACTCATATCACTCAACGGATTCCGAACGCAGTCGGGACGGCTCGCCGACCACCTTGCGACAACAGCGGAAGGCCTGGGTCACTTGCGGCGACTCGGAATGCAGGCCGTCGTGCTCCAACCAATCTCCGGTGG
>CAZYLX010000327.1:0-4622 GCA_964648595.1 uncultured Acidimicrobiaceae bacterium | reverse complement strand
ATTTCTTGATACTGAGGTGCTTCAACGATATCCGATTCTGCGTCAATGGTTCCCAGCGATTCGATTACCGGTTGTGGCGAGAAATCGTCGTCGGTGATCAGGCCGAACCGACGGTACGCATCGCGCCAACCGTCTTCAGCTGCTTGACCGTAAAGATCCCAGGTGAAGGCCAACACCACCTCAGGGAAGACTTCCCCGACATTGCCCCTCGTGTACAGCGGCCATTTTTTCGACGGCGCGTTGTCCATGACCCACAACGGATCTCCAGACGGATGCTGTTCAATCGCAGCAGACAAGAACTCACTCCTCATTCGGCGTGCGGCGAAGTTAGCCGAACGGCGTCGAGCGGCGATCTTTTGCGAAGGGAAAGCGCGTGCGAACGTCGTTGACGACGGATGGGTCGACCTCTCCGGTCACCATTGCAGCGTCGTCGTATGCCGATCCGATGATCGCCCCCAACGGATCGATCAGGGTCGAACCGCCTCGGTAGTCCAAACCGTTGCCGTCCGTACCGATCCGGTTGGCGGCCAGCACGTAGGCCTGATTCTCGATGGCCCGGGCTCGCAGCAATGTGTCCCAATGGAGCTGACGAGCAGCGGGCCAATTGGCAACGATGACAAACATGTCGGTCTCCAAGGCTGTCGCCCAGAACTCATCGGCGAAGCGAAGGTCGTAGCAGATGAAGAACGTGCAACTCACCCCGCCGAGGTCGACGGTGAGGAACGACGCGCCAGCGGAGTAGTGCTCGTCTTCGCCGGAGTAGCTGAACGGGTGGATCTTCGCGTACTGATGTACGTCGCCGTTTGGCTCAGCAACGGTCAGGAGGTTCACCGGCAGCTCGAAGCTCGGGTGGCGGGTCGGCACGGAGCCGACCACGGTCACACGGTTTGTCATGGCCTGATCGAGGAGAAAGCTGGCGCCCGGGCCATCGAGGGGTTCGGCGACCAACGAGGCATTCATGGAGAAGCCGGTGGAGAACATCTCCGTCACGACGATCAGTTCGGCGCCGTCCTCGACGGCCTCGGCGATCATCGGCTGCACGATTTTGAACGTGCCGGCCGGGTCTTCCCAGGCGATGTCATGCTGGATCGCGGCGACGCGCACGGAGGCTCCTCAGTTCGGTGGATCAGGCGAACGCGGCGATCATACGATCGCCGGCGTCGTCCAGCATGACATCGGACTTGGCGAAACAGAAGCGGGCCAGGGTCGCCCCGTCCGCCAGGTCTTGGTAGAACACTGCGCTCGGCACGGCGACGACGGCGGCCCGCCTGGGCAGGTCGAGGCAGAAGGCAACACTCTCGCCTGGGGCGCCGGTCCGTTCTGCGGCCCTGGTGATGTCGACGGTGAGGAAGTAGGTGCCCTGCGGCACCAGCACGTCGAACCCGGCGGCATTGAGGGCTGCGGCGAGCCGGTCTCGCTTTTCCATCATCGACCGCCGGAATCCGTGGAAGTAGGCATCGTCCAGACGAAGTCCTACGGCGATCGCTGGTTGCAACGGAGCGCCGCTCACGAAGGTGAGGAACTGCTTGGCGGTACGGATGGCGTCGATCAGCGGACGGGGACCACAGGCCCAGCCAATCTTCCAGCCGGTGAACGAGAACGTCTTGCCGCCAGATGACACGGTGACGGTGCGGTCACGCATTCCGTGGCGATTGGCCAGCAGCTCATGCTCTCCTTCGAACACGAGGTGCTCGTAGACCTCATCGGTGATGGCCAACACATCGTGTTCCACACAGAGTTCGGCGATCAGATCGAGCTCGACCGAGGCGAAGACTTTGCCGGTCGGGTTGTGGGGAGTGTTCAGCAGTACCAGCCGAGTTCGGTTCGTGAAGGCGGCCCGGAGTTCGCTCGGATCGAACTGGAACACGCCGGCTCCATCTGGGCGAAGCACGACCGGGCGCAGAATCGCTCCCGCCATCCGAACCGACGCGGCGTAGCAGTCGTAGGTCGGATCGAAGACGATCACTTCGTCGCCTGGCTCGCAGAGGGCGAGCATCGACGCGGCCAGTGCCTCGGTTGCCCCAGCGGTGACCAGGATTTCGGTCTCGGGATCAACGGTCGCATGCCAGAACCGCTGCTGGTGTTCGGCGATCGCATGGCGTAGGTCGGGAATACCGGCGAGGGGTGTGTACTGGTTCTGACCGTTCCGGATGGCGTCGATTGCCGCTTCTGCGACTTCGATTGGGCCGTCTGTGTCGGGGAATCCTTGCCCGAGATTGACCGCTCCGGTCTCGATCGCCAACGCGGACATCTCGGTGAAGATCGTGGTTCCGAAGCCCTGGAGGCGACCGGCGAGGTAGGGGAGGCGGGCCATCCTCCGAGGCTAGGTCGTGCTCAACCTGCGGCAGAGCGCGACTGCGTCGCGGAGTCATGTTGCATCGGAAGAACCACGCCGGTCTATGGTCATTGCGGAGTTAGGGAGCGGCGAGGCTCACGGGTGTGAGCTGAGGCTGCTTTTCACGAAGACGCCACAAGGCGTCACGACCCTGCAGGGGGCATGCATGACCGATGTGACAGACCGAGTCGATGTGACGACGGTCGACAACGTGGTGATTCGATTCGCCGGTGATTCCGGTGACGGCATGCAGCTGACGGGTGATCGCTTCACCACGGCCAGCGCGTTCGCCGGCAACGACCTGGCGACGCTCCCCGAGTTCCCAGCAGAGATCCGAGCCCCGCAAGGCACGCTCGCCGGTGTCTCGGCGTTCCAGGTGCACATATCCGATCACGCCGTCCACACGCCGGGTGACGAGCCCGATGTTCTCGTTGCCATGAACCCCGCCGCCTTGATGAGCGAGCTCGGTCGGCTTCGCTCGGGTGGCACGATCATCCTCAACACCGACGCCTTCGACGAGCGCAATCTCGAGAAGTGTGGATACGAGGCTGACCCTCGCAGCAACGGCACCCTCGACGACTACATCGTTCACGAGGTGCCGATGACGTCCCTGACGGTTGGCGCCACCGAAACGATCGACGTGAAGAAGCGTGACGCCGAGCGGGCCAAGAATTTCTTCGCCCTGGGGCTCGTCAGCTGGATGTACTCTCGTCCTTCTGAGCCGACGTTCGATTGGATCACGTCGAAGTTCGGATCGAACGAGGCGGTCGCTGCGGCGAACACCGCAGCATTCAAGGCAGGGCACGCCTTCGGCGAGACCACCGAGATGTTTGCCGATCGTTTCCAGGTCGTCGCAGCTCCGCAAGAGCCAGGCACCTACACCAACATCACCGGCAACACGGCGACGTCGTGGGGAATGATCGCTGCCGGCCAGCTCTCCAAGCTGCCGACGTTCCTCGGGAGCTACCCGATCACTCCAGCTTCCGACATCCTCCACGAGCTGTCGAAGCACAAGAACTTCGGGGTGCGGACCTTCCAGGCCGAAGACGAGATCGCGGCCATTGGCGCTTCGTTGGGTGCGGCGTTCGGGGGTCACCTGGCCTTCACAACGACCTCCGGCCCCGGTGTTGCCCTGAAGGGCGAGACCATCGGCTTGGCGACGTCGATGGAGCTGCCGCTGGTGATCATTGATGTTCAGCGGGGCGGTCCATCGACCGGCTTGCCGACCAAGACCGAGGCCAGCGACCTCATGCTGGCCCTGTATGGCCGCCATGGTGAGTCGCCGATCCCGGTGGTTGCTGCATACAGCCCGTCGCATTGCTTCTTCATGGCGATCGAGGCAGCCCGCATCGCTCTCAAGTACCGCACGCCCGTGATCCTCCTCACCGACGGCTACCTCGCCAACGGCGCGGAGCCTTGGCGGTTGCCCGATGTTTCGACATTGCCGGACATCAGCGTCGATTTCACCACGGCGGCCAACGGTGAGAACGAGACCTTCCTTCCGTATCTGCGTGACGAAGAGACTCTTGCCCGGCCGTGGGCGATACCCGGAACTCCCGGCCTCGAGCACCGGCTCGGTGGTCTCGAGAAGGCCCAGGAGACCGGCAATGTCTCGTACGACCCGGACAACCACGAAACGATGACCCACATTCGCCAGGCGAAGATCGATGGCATCGCCAACGACATCGCGCTCGCCGAACATCACACGAACCCCGAGGCGGTTTCCGTTGCCGACACGCTCATCGTTGGCTGGGGCTCGACGCACGGTTCGATCACTGCCGCCATCGAAGTGCTTGCCGAAGACGGCATCGCCGCTGACCATCTCCACCTCACGCACCTTGCCCCGATGGCGCCGAATGTCGCCGAGGTGCTGGCGAGCTACGAACATGTCCTCGTGCCCGAGCTGAACATGGGTCAGCTGGTGAAGATTCTGCGAGCCGAGTACCTGGTCGATGCCCGACCGTTGTCGAAAGTACAGGGTCTTCCGTTCAGCGGCCGAGAGATCGCAGACGCTGTTCATCGACTACGAAGCGCCGACAAGGACGAGCAAAGCGCCAACAAGAAAGAGGTCGCACGATGACCGACGTGACCCTTGATCCGACGCAGCGTGGCTACTGGACCTCCGATCAGGATGTGCGGTGGTGCCCCGGCTGCGGCGACTACGGCATCTTGGCCGCCATGCAATTCCTGCTCACCGAGCTCGATGTGAAGCGAGAAAACACGGTGTTCGTTTCCGGCATCGGCTGCGCCGCTCGGTTCCCGTACTACATGAACACCTACGGCATGC